>JAGXSN010000084.1 GCA_018333815.1 Sulfuritalea sp.
ACTGCCCGCGCAGATCGGCCACCTCCGCCTTCAGACTCACCACTTCCGCCTTCAACGCCACAACCTCCTTGCGCAACGCCGTGACCAAGTCCCACAGCGCATGAATGACTTCGTCTTTCTCCGCGTGCGTCAGGCCAGCAAGATCGGGCAGTGTCTCCATGCCTTCATTTATCGGCTTCCCCGCTGCTATCTCAAACCCGGAACAGATGCCCTTTCATGGGGTACCTGAACAGTTACTTAACAAGCGCTATAAGAAAAACAATATGTAAAGCCCGTCGACACCGGGCCGTAAAAAAGCCGGTTCAGGCACGCCTCGTCTGTGTTTCGATTTTCGGGCGATCTTCTGAAACTCCGTCAGCCACGGTGAGGCGCTGGGCTTCGCGTTGGAGAACACTGCCTACGCGCTGGACTCGACGACCATCGACCTGTGCTTGTTCTCGAAAAACGCCTCGACCTCGGCGATCTCGCGCGTGCGCCGCAGCGGCGGCAGGCTCTGCCAGATGCGCCGGCCATAGGGCTTGTCGACCAGGCGCGGGTCGCAGACCATCAGCACGCCGCGGTCGGTCTCGGCGCGGATCAGCCGTCCCGCGCCCTGCTTCATGCTGATCACCGCGCGCGGCAGCTGCACTTCGAAGAAGGCGTTGCGGCCCTGGCGCTTCAGCGTGTCGATGCGCGCCGCCAGCACCGGGTCGTCGGGCGGCGCGAAGGGCAGCTTGTCGATGACCACCAGCGAGAGCGCCTCGCCGCGCACATCGACGCCTTCCCAGAAGCTCTGGCTCGCCACCAGCACGGCATTGCCGAGGCGACGGAAGCGGTCGAGCAGCTCGGACTTCGAGCGTTGCCCCTGCAGCAGCAGCGGCAGGTCGAGTGAGGCATCTGCAATCCGTACCTCCAGCAGTTCGTGGATGCGCCGCATCGCGCGCAACGAAGTGCACAGCACGAAGGCCCGGCCGTGCGATGCCTTGATTACTGGCCAGCAAGCTTCGACGACCGCTTCGGCATAGTCGGGATGGTTCGGGTCGGGCATGCCGGTCGGGCAATAGAGCAGCGCGTTGGCCGGGTAGTCGAAGGGACTGTCCCAGCGGCCGGTGGCGGCTTCCGTCAGTCCCAATGCGTTGCGGTAATGCGAAAAATCTTCGCCGACCGCGAGCGTCGCCGAGGTGAAGATCCAGGCACGCGGGTGGCCTTCGAGCTGCTTGCGGAAGATCGGCGCGACGGATAGCGGCGTGAGGTTGAAGCTGACGCCGTAGGCCGTGACCTCGACCCAGCGGACACTCCCCTCCTCCCCCAACCCCTCCTTCTCAGGAGGGGAGACTGTCAGTGCCGTCCCGCCAGCGCCGACTTTCGCGTTCTGCCAATGGCGCAACAGCAGAACCAATTCGCCGCAGCGGCGCAGGCAGTTCGCCAGGCCTTCCGAGCGTCCGGCCTGGCTTTCGAGATGCTTGCCGAGTTCGTCGAGCATCGCCTGTACATGCTTGAGCGCATCGATCGCCTGCGGGTGCTGGAGCCATTGCGCGGTGGCGAGGCGGCCCTCGTGGCGGAAGGCGAGGCGCAGGTCCTTCGCGGCTTTTTCGAGTGCCTTCACGGCTTCCTGCAGCGGCTTGTAGTCCTTGGCGGCGGCGATGCCTTCGAGCTTCGCGTCGCGCGCGAGGTCGAGGATCTGGCCGGTGCCGACCGATTCGCCGAAGAACAGCCCGGCGACCTCGGGCAGCTGGTGCGCCTCGTCGAAGACCACCGTGTTGCAGCTGGGCAGCAGCTCGCCCATGCCGTCGTCCTTGAGCATGACGTCGGCGAAGAACAGGTGGTGGTTCACCACGACGATGTCGGCGAGCAGCGCCGCGCGCCGCGCGGCGAGCACGAAGCATTCCTTGACGTGGGCGCACTCCTGGCCGAGGCAGTTCTCGCGCGTCGAGGTGGCGAGGTACCAGGCGCCGGAATCCTCGGGCACGTCGGCGCATTCGGCCTTGTCGCCGCTCGCGGTGAGCTTGGCGAAGCGTGCGATGGCATGCAGGTGCATGACCTCCGCGCGCGAGTTGAGCTTGCCGCCGGCGAGCGCGCGGTCGAGATGATGCGGGCAGACGTAGTTGGCGCGCCCCTTGAGCAGCGCAATCGTCGCCGGCATGCCGAGCGCGTCGCGCACCGTCGGCAGGTCGCGGTTGAAGAGCTGGTCCTGCAGGGTCTTGGTGCCGGTCGAGATGATCACCTTGCCGCCCGAGAGCAGCGCGGGCGCGAGGTAGGCGAAGGTCTTGCCGGTGCCCGTGCCGGCCTCGGCGACGAGCAGGCGATTGGCCTCGATGGCTGCCTGCACCGCGCGCGCCATGGCGATCTGCTGTTCGCGCAGCCGGTAGCCGGGAATGGCCCGCGCGAGCGGGCCGTCGGCGGCGAAGAGGTGTTCTAAATCCTTGGCGGGCATGGCGGGCGCGGCATGGTAGCACGCGCCCAGCCTGCTTCTTACACTTCTAAATGTTGATACAAGACCGTCGACAAATAACGTTCGCCGAAGGACGGAATCACGACGACGATCAGCTTGCCGGCATTCTCGGGACGCTTGGCGACTTCGAGCGCCGACCATACTGCGGCGCCCGAGGAGATGCCGACCATCAGGCCTTCCTCGGTCGCCAGGCGGCGCGCGGTGGCGAGCGCATCGTCGTTCTTGACGCGCACGACCTCGTCGTAGACCCGCGTGTTGAGGATCGCCGGCACGAAGCCGGCGCCGATGCCCTGGATCGGGTGCGGGCCGCGCTGGCCGCCCGACAGCACCGGGCTGGCGTCGGGTTCGACCGCGACGATCTGCACGCCCGGCTTCCTCGCCTTGAGCACCTCGCCCACGCCGGTGATCGTGCCGCCCGTGCCGATGCCCGAGACGAAGATGTCGACCTTGCCGTCGGTGTCGTTCCAGACCTCTTCGGCGGTGGTCTTGCGGTGGATCTCGGGGTTGGCCGGGTTGTCGAACTGCTGCGGAATGAAGTAGCGCGGATCGGCCGCAGCGAGTTCATTCGCCTTCTTGATCGCGCCGGGCATGCCTTCCGGACCGGGCGTGAGGATCAACTCGGCACCGAAGGCCTTGAGCATCAGCTTGCGCTCGCGGCTCATCGTCTCGGGCATCACGAAGGCCGCCTTGTAGCCGCGCGCCGCGCAGACCATCGCGAGGCCGATGCCGGTGTTGCCGGAGGTCGGTTCGAGGATGATGGTGTCGGGCTTGATCTTGCCGGCCTGCTCGGCGGCGTCGATCATTGAGGCGGCAATGCGGTCCTTGACGCTATGGACCGGATTGAAGTATTCCAGCTTCAGCGCGATCGTCGCGCCGGTGGTGTTGAGGCGGTTGAGCCGGACCAGCGGGGTGTTGCCGATCAGTGCGGTGATGTCGTTGGCGATTTTCATGCGAGCTCTCTCCAGATACTTGATTGGTTTTATCGGAATTAAATCCTATCAATTGCCACCTTCGGCGTGTGCCGAAAATATCGATTGATCCATATAATCGGAGGAGAAGTTTAGCTTATCAACAACAAAACCACGCAGGGGAATCCAATGAAAATCGAGACGCTGGCCGTACACGGCGGCTACAGCCCGGATCCGACCACCAAGGCGGTGGCGGTGCCGATCTACCAGACCACCTCGTATGCGTTCGACGATACGCAGCATGGCGCCGACCTCTTCGACCTGAAGGTTGCCGGCAACATCTACACGCGCATCATGAATCCGACGACCGACGTGCTGGAAAAGCGCATGGCCGCGCTGGAAGGCGCGAATTGCTGTCCAAATGCGGGCGCGCTGGGCCTGGCCTCCGGCCAGGCTGCGATCACCTACGCGATCCAGACCATCGCCGAGGCCGGCGACAACATCGTTTCGGTCGGCACGCTCTACGGCGGCACCTACAACCTGTTCGCCCATACCCTGCCCCAGTACGGCATCGAGGTGCGCTTCGCCGACTACCGCGATCCCGCGAGCTTTAAACCTCTCATCGACGCGCGCACCAAGGCGGTGTATTGCGAGTCGATCGGCAACCCGCTCGGCAACGTCGTCGACCTCGCCGCCATCGCACAAGTCGCGCATGCGGCTGGCGTTCCCCTCATTGTCGACAACACCGTGCCGACGCCCTATCTGTGCCGTCCGTTCGAGCATGGCGCCGATATCGTCGTGCATTCGCTGACCAAGTATCTGGGCGGCCACGGCAACAGCATCGGCGGCGTGTTGATCGACTCCGGCAAATTCCCGTGGGCGGAGCACAAGGAACGCTTCAAGCGCCTCAACACGCCGGACGTGTCCTACCACGGCGTGGTCTATACCGAAGCGCTCGGCCCGGCCGCCTTCATCGGCCGCGCGCGCGTCGTGCCCCTGCGCAACATGGGCGCCGCGATTTCGCCCTTCAACAGCTTCCTGATCCTGCAGGGCATCGAGACGCTGGCCGTGCGCATGGACCGCATCTGCGCCAACACGCAGGCCGTCGCCGAATACCTCAAGAGCCACCCGAAGGTGGGTTGGGTCAACTACGCCGGCCTGCCCGACCATCGCGAGCATGCACTGGCGCAGAAATACATGGGCGGCCGCCCCTCGGGCATCCTCACCTTCGGCGTCAGGGACGGTTCGGCGGGCGGCGCGCGCTTCCAGGACGCGCTCAAGCTCATCACCCGCCTCGTCAACATCGGCGACGCCAAGTCGCTGGCCTGCCATCCGGCCAGCACCACGCACCGCCAGTTGGGCCCGGAGGAACTCAAGAAGGCCGGCGTGTCGGAGGACATGGTGCGGCTGTCGATCGGCATCGAGCACATCGACGACCTCAAGACCGACCTGGAGCAGGCGCTCGCCGCCGTCTGAGTGCCGTCCCGCCAGCGCCGATTTTCATCGGCGCTGAAAAAGCCGCCCCGGAATCCGGGGCGGCTTTTTCATGTCTGGTAGGCGGTATTGGAATCGAACCAACGACCTCCACGATGTCAACGTGGCGCTCTAACCA
>JAGXSN010000085.1 GCA_018333815.1 Sulfuritalea sp.
GGCGCCGCGGCGCGGCGCCGGGGGGGAATCAGAGCCTGGCTTCGACCCAGGCCGGGACGGCCGCCAGCGCGGCCGGCAGGTTTTCCGGCCGGGTGCCGCCCGCCTGGGCCATGTCGGGCCGGCCGCCACCCCTGCCGCCCACCTGCTGGGCGACGAAGTTCACCATCTCGCCGGCCTTCAGCTTCGCGGTGAGATCGGCCGTGACGCCGGCGATCAGGCTGACCTTGCCCTCCGCCACCGCCGCCAGGACGATGGCCGCCGAGCCGAGCTTGTCCTTGAGCTTGTCCATCGTTTCGCGCAGAGCCGCGGCGTCCGCCCCTTCGAGACGGGCCGCCAGCACCCTGACCCCCCGCACTTCGCCGGCGCGCTCGACCAGATCGTCGCCCTGGGCCGAAGCGAGCCTGCCCTTGAGGGCGACCAGCTCGCGTTCGAGCCGGCGCACCTGGTCGAGCACGGCGGCGACGCGGGCGGGCGCGTCCTTGGGCAGCACCTTCAGGGTGCCGGCCACGCCGCCCAGGGCGGCTTCCATCTCCTGCACGTAACGCAGCGCGTTGTCGCCGGTGACCGCCTCGATGCGGCGCACGCCGGCGGCGACGCCGCCCTCGGCGATGATGCTGAACAGGCCGATGTCGCCGGTGCGCCCGACATGGGTGCCGCCGCACAGCTCGCGCGAACTGCCGATGTCGAGCACGCGCACCGTGTCCCCATACTTCTCGCCGAAGAGCATCACCGCGCCCAGCCGCTGGGCCTCGGCGATCGGCATGACGCGGCATTGCGTGGCCGTGTTGGCCAGGATTTCGGCATTGACGAGGGCTTCCACCCGGCGGATCTCCGCGTCGGCCATCGGCGCGTGGTGGGCGAAGTCGAAGCGCGTGCGGTCGGGATCGACCTGCGAGCCCTTCTGCTGCACGTGCTCGCCGAGCACTTCGCGCAGCGCCTTGTGCATCAGGTGGGTGGCCGAGTGGTTGCGCATGGTGCGCGCGCGGGACGGGGCATCCACCCGCGCCGTCACGCCGGCGCCGACTTTCAGGACGCCGGTCTTGACCACGCCGTGATGACCGCAGACGCCGGCCTGGAGCTTCTGCGTGTCCTCGACGGCGAACAGGCCCTGCGCCGACCGGAGCAGTCCCCGGTCGCCGCACTGGCCGCCGGACTCGGCGTAGAAGGGCGTGGCATCGAGCACGGCGACGCCCATCTCGCCTTCGGCCAGTTCATCGACCGGCGCGCCGTTCCGGTAGAGCGCCAGCACCTTGCCGGCGGTTTCGAGGCGGTCGTAGCCGCAAAAGGTCGTGGCCGGGCCGCCGTAGTCGAGAACGGCGGCCATCCTGAACTTGCCGGCCGCACGGGCCTGCTCCTTCTGTTGCGTCATGGCGGCGTCGAAGGCGGCGGCATCCACCGTCACGCCATGCTCGCGGCAGATGTCGGCGGTGAGATCGAGCGGGAAGCCGAAGGTGTCGTGCAGCTTGAAAGCCGTCTCGCCGTCGAAGATCTTCTCGCCTTCCCTGGCCATGGCGGTGAGCTCCGCCTCGACGATCGCCATGCCGTGCTCGATGGTGGCGAAGAAGCGCTCCTCCTCGAGTTTGAGCATCTCCATCACGCGGCCCTGGGCCTGCGCCAGCTCGGGGTAGGCCGCGCCCATCTGGGCCACAAGATCGGGTGTCAGGCGATGAAAGAAGGGCGTGCGTGCGCCGAGCTTCCAGCCGTGGCGGATGGCGCGGCGGATGATGCGGCGCAGGACGAAGCCGCGCCCCTCGTTGCCGGGAATCACGCCGTCGGCGATGAGGAAGGCGGTCGCGCGGATGTGGTCGGCCAGCACGCGCAGGCTGGGAAAACCGAGGTCGCCGGTGCGCGTCTCGCGCGCGGCGGCCTCGACCAGCGCGTGCATGAGATCGATCTCGTAATTGCTGTGCACGTGCTGGAGCACGGCGGCGATGCGCTCCAGCCCCATGCCGGTATCGACCGAAGGCTTGGGCAACGGGTGCAACACGTAGTCGTCGCCGCATTTTTCCCGGTTGAACTGCATGAAGACGTTGTTCCAGATCTCGATGTAGCGGTCGCCGTCCTCGTCGGGCGAGCCGGGCGGGCCGCCGGCAACCTCGGGGCCGTGGTCGTAGAAAATCTCGCTGCACGGGCCGCAGGGCCCGGTGTCGCCCATCATCCAGAAGTTGTCGGACAGGTAGCGCCCGCCCTTGTTGTCGCCGATGCGGATGCAGCGATCGCTGCGGACGCCGATCTCCTCGGTCCAGATGGCATAGGCCTCGTCGTCCTCGGCATAAACGGTGACCCACAGCCGGTCGACGGGCAGCCGATACACCTCGGTGAGCAGTTCCCAGGCATATTTGAGCGCGTCGCGCTTGAAATAGTCGCCGAAGCTGAAATTGCCCAGCATCTCGAAGAAGGTGTGATGCCGCGCGGTGTAGCCGACGTTTTCCAGGTCGTTGTGCTTGCCGCCGGCGCGCACGCATTTCTGCGCCGTCACCGCGCGCGTGTAGGGCCGCTTGTCGAAGCCGAGGAACACGTCCTTGAACTGGTTCATGCCGGCGTTGGTGAACAGCAGGGTCGGGTCATCGCCGGGCACCAGCGACGACGAGGCGACGATCTGGTGGCCCTTGGACTCGAAGAACCTGAGGAACTTTTCGCGGATCTCCGCGCAACTCATGGGACGGTTCATGGCAAGGTTCGGCAAGCGTGGAAAGGGGCGGATTTTACGCGAAGGCCGGCAGTAGCAAGTCGGGACGGTCGGTGATCAGCGCCGCCGCGCCGAGAGAAAACAGGCGCTCCGCGGTCGCCGCGTCATTCACCGTCCAGGCCGCCCAGGGCAGGCCGGCGGCGGCCAATTGCGCCGCGGCGGCGGCATCGACCCATTGCCCGCCCAGATGCACGGCGACGGCATCCAGGCGCCCGGCCTGCGCCGACCAGTCCGCCGGCAGTCCGCAGCACAGCAGGGCGAAAGCGGCAGCGGGCAGTGCGCGCCGTCCCGCCAGCGCCGACCTTGCGCTGAACGAGGAGATCACGCCGTGGCCGTTCCAGTTGCGCGCCAGCCAGCGGCACACGACCTCGCCCGTTTCTTCCTCGTGGCCGGCGGCCGGCTTGAGCTCGATGTTCGCCCACAGGCCGAGGCGTTCGCAGGCGCCGACCGCCTCGCCCAGCGTCGGCACACGCCCGTCGCCGGCGCGGATCTGCGCCAGCGTCAGCGCGGCGACGCGGCCGCCGATGCGCGTCGTGCGGTCGAGCGTTTCGTCGTGCATCAGGATCGGGACGCGGTCGGCGGTCAGCATGACGTCGAATTCGACCGCCCGGCAGCCGCACTGCTTGGCCGCGACCAGGCCGGCGATGGTGTTTTCCATCGCCAGGCGGCCGCCGCACCGATGGGCGATGATTCTCGGGTAGCGCATCACTTTATCGCCGGCGCGAGGATCGGCGCGGCGCGCGCGACGGCTGCGTCGAGCGCCGCTTTCGGCGGCTTCCGGCCGCCCCAGACGGACTCGATTTCCTCATCGAGAATGGCGCGGATGCGACTGCGGTCGTGGTCGTCGTGGCGCGTTCGCCCCGCGTCGCGCCGGGTCATCGCCAGGCGCGCCTCGGCGCGGGCGAGCAGCTGCGGATCGCCGCCGGCCGCGCGCAGGGCCGTCACGGCGGCAGGCGCCATCGGCAGGAAGCCGGTG
>JAGXSN010000086.1 GCA_018333815.1 Sulfuritalea sp.
GGGCGCGGCCGGCGCCTTCCCGCCGGCGCAGGCGCCCGAGGCCACCCCCCCCGCTGGCGACGAATCGGGCCGCATCGCCCGCATGCTCGAAGGCGCCGGCTTCTGGGTAGTGGTTGCCAGCTTCTTCGGCTTCGGCCTGCTGCTGTCCTTCACGCCCTGCGTTTTCCCGATGATCCCGATCCTCTCGAGCATCATCGTGAACCACGGTCACGCCATGACCCACGCGCGGGCCTTCACGCTCTCGCTCGCCTATGTGCTCGGCATGGCCGTCACCTATGCCGCCATCGGCGTGGCGGCCGGCTTTTCCGGCACCCTGCTCTCGGCCGCACTGCAGAATGCCTGGGTGCTGGGCGGTTTCGCCCTCGTCTTCGTCGCGCTGGCCTTCGCCATGTTCGGCTTCTACGAGCTGCAACTGCCCGCCGCGCTGCAATCGAAACTCACCGACACCGCCAACCGCCGCGGCGGCTCCTTGCCGGCGCTCGCCATCATGGGCGCCGTTTCCGCCCTGATCGTCGGTCCCTGCGTGGCCGCGCCGCTGGCGGGCGCACTTCTCTACATCGCCAAGACGGGCGATGCCGTCCTCGGCGGGACGGCGCTGTTCTCCATGGGCATGGGCATGGGCGCGCCGCTGTTGCTGGTGGGCCTGTTCTCGCGCTCGTTCCTGCCCAGGAGCGGCCCGTGGATGGAGGCGGTGAAGAAGTTCTTCGGCGTGGTGCTCCTGGCCACCGCCCTGTGGCTGGTCTCGCCGGTGCTGCCGAGCTGGCTGGTGATGCTGGGCTGGGCGGCGCTGTTCATCGTGCCGGCCATCTATCTGCACGCGCTCGAGCCGCTGCCGCCCACGGCGCACGGCTGGGCGCGCTTCTGGAAGGGCATCGGCATCCTGATGCTGCTCTACGGCGCGGCACTCGTGGCCGGACTGCTGGGCGGCAGCCGCGACCCCCTCCAGCCGCTCGATTTCCTGCGCGGCGGCCCGGGCGCCGCGCGGTTGGCCAATGATCCGGCGCCGACTTTCGCGCGGGTGAAAACCGTCGCCGAGCTCGACGCGCGGCTTGCGACGGTGCAAAAACCGGTGATGCTCGACTTCTACGCCGACTGGTGCGTCGCGTGCAAGGAAATGGAACGCTTCACCTTCGCCGATCCGGCCGTCGCCGCGAAGATGAAGGAATTCACGCTCCTCAAGGCCGACGTCACCGCCAACGACGCCGCGGACAAGGCGCTCCTCAAGCGCTTCGGCCTGTTCGGTCCGCCGGGCATCATCTTTTTCGACGCCGCCGGCCGGGAAATTTCCGGTCTGCGCGTGGTGGGCTTCCAGCCGGCGGCGCAGTTTCTCGGAGTGCTGGCAACGGCCCAGAGCCGCAGCTGAAGGAGCATCGTCATGTTCACCGGCATCGTCGTCGCCATCGGCAAGATCACCCACCTGCAAGCGCTCGAAGAAGGCTTGCGCCTGACCATCACCGCGCCCGGCCTCGGCCTCGGGGATGTGGCGATCGGCGATTCGATCGCGCACAACGGCGTGTGTCTGACCGTGATCGCCAAGGCAAAGGAAAGCTACCGGGTCGACGTTTCGAAGGAAACCCTGCGCTGCAGCATCGGCCTGGACCTGCCCCAGGGCGAGCTCAATCTCGAAAAGGCGATGCGCCTGTCCGACTTCGTCGGCGGCCATCTCGTCTCGGGCCATGTCGACGGCGTCGGCGAGGTGGTGCGCTTCGAGCCGGCGGGCGAGTCGCGCCTGCTGGAAATCAGGGCGCCGAAGGAACTCGCGCGCTACATCGCGCGCAAGGGCTCGATCGCGGTCGATGGCGTCTCGCTCACCACAAATCGCGTCAAGGGCCGCAGCTTCTCGATCAACCTGATCCCGCACACGGTGGCGGTCACGACCCTGAAGCGCCTGCATCCGGGCGCGCGGGTCAATCTCGAGGTCGACCTGATCGCACGCTACGTCGAGCGCATGCTGGACCCGGGTCGATGAGCCGAGCCATGAACCGCCTTCCCATCCTTGCCGCCATCCTGCTCATGCCCCTTTCGGCATCCTGCTCGAGCCCGCCAATCACCGCCCCGGCCTGCGGCACGCCGGGCCAGTGGATGGTTCCCGCCGCCGCCCAGGCCCAGCCCGCCGAGCCGCGCGAGGTGCTCGAACGCATGCGAGGCCAGCAGGTCGTGCTGCTCGGGGAACGCCACGACAGCGCCGAGGATCACCGCTGGCAGCTGCACATGCTGGCGCAGCTGCACGCCCTGCGGCCGCGCCTGGCGATCGGCTTCGAGATGTTTCCGCGGCGCGTCCAGCCGGCGCTCGACCGGTGGGTCGCCGGCGCCCTGGCGGAGGCCGAGTTTCTCCGCCTGGCGGACTGGGAACAGGTCTGGGGCTTCGATGCGCAGCTCTACCTGCCGCTGTTCCATTTCGCCCGCATGAACCGCATTCCGATGCTGGCGCTCAACGTCGAGCGCAGCCTGGTCGAAGCGGTCGGCAAACAGGGCTTCGCAGGCGTGCCCGAAGCGCAGCGGGAGGGCGTCGGCCGTCCCGCCGCCCCCAGCCCCGCCTATCGCAAGGCGCTGCGCGCGGTATATGACCATCACCCGGCCAGGTCGCGCGCCGATGGCGACTTCGCGCGCTTCGTCGAGGCGCAGACCTTCTGGGACCGCGCCATGGCCGAGCGCATCGCCGCCCATCTGCAGCAGGCGCCGGACGCGCTGGTGGTCGGCATCGTCGGCGCCGGCCACGTGCGCGACGGGCAGGGCGTGGCGCACCAGCTCAAGGCGCTCGGCTTCGACCGGACCGGCCTGCTGCTCACCTGGGAAAGCGCGGCAAGCTGCGCCGGTCTCGGCCAGGGATTCGCCGACGCTCTCTACCTCATCGACCCGCCGCAAGCCAATCCGCCGCGTCTGGGCGTGGCGACCGAACAGGAAAAGGACGGCCTGCGCGTCACACAGGTGACCGCGGGCAGCATCGCCGAAGCTGCCGGGCTCAAGAGCGGCGACCTGATTCTCGAAGTTGCCGGCCGGCGCGCAGACAGCATCGCCGTGCTGCGCGCCGCGGTCCAGCGCCAGGTGTCCGGCGCCTGGCTGCCGCTCAAGATCCGGCGTGGCGGCGAAGAACAGGAGATCGTCGCGCGCTTCCCGCCGGGTTCATGATGCGCTTCCTTCCGCTGCTGCTTTGGCTGCCGCTGGCTGCGCTGGCGCAGCCCCATCTTGAAATCGACGCGCGACTCGATCCGGCGACGCGCCAGCTGGACGTCCGCGCGACACTGACGAGCGAGCGAGCGCTGCGCGGCTTCCGCCTCGGGCGCGAATTCGAGATCACCTCGGCCAGCGCGAACGGCCGTCCGCTGGCCCTGGCGAGCCGTCCCGCCAGCGCCGACTTTTCCCTGCCGGCGGGCACGCGCAAACTCGAGATCGCCTACCGCGCAACCTTGCCGCCGACCGCGGCGCTCGACCACCGCCAGGTCCTCGGCCGGCGCGGGGGCGCCGCCGGGCCGGAGGGCAGCTTCCTGCCCGCCGGCGCGGGCTGGTATCCCGACCCCGGCGCACTCTTCAGCTATCGGCTCGCGCTGTCCCTGCCCCCCGGCCAGAAGGGGCTGGTGCCCGGCACG
>JAGXSN010000087.1 GCA_018333815.1 Sulfuritalea sp.
GTCCCGGCCTGGGTCGAAGCCAGGCTCTGATTCCCCCCCGGCGCCGCGCCGCGGCGCCGGTCCCGCCATGGCGCTCGCATTTGCGCCGCTTGATGCGCATCAAGGAAATCGTCACCCCCTTCCTCCTAGACTCCCTGCCGGGAATAATGTTTTTTGTCCGTAGGTAAACCGGGAGGGTAAGGAAAATGGGAGCCAATAGATTCATGCGAACGATCCTCGGCGCTGCGGCGCTCTGTGTCGCGTCGGTGTTCGGGCTGTCCGGCGCGCAGGCGAAGGGGCCGGATCCGGCCTATGCCAAGCAGCAGGATGCGACGATCAGCCAGATGAAGAGCAATCTTGCCAAGTCGTCCGAAGCGAAGTTCAAGCTGGACGATGTCCAGAACTGTTACAGCTGTCACAAGGACATCAAGGAGTTTCACCTGGGCAGCAAGCACGCCAGCGTGAACTGCGCCTACTGTCATACCGGCTCCGCCGAGCATCTGAAGCGGGAGGGCAAGCCCGTGACTCCCACCCAGGCTTCGATCGGCACCCGCGTCGATCACCAGGCCTGCGGTTCCTGTCACGCCGAGCAGCTCAACAGCTTCGCGACGATGAACTACGACTCGAAGGCCAAGCACGAAAAAGCCGATCCGAAGTCCGTCTCGCCGATGTTCGACAAGCTGATGGAGCGCCACGGCTTCACGCGCGAGCACGCCGAACCGCGCAGCCATGTCTTCATGGTGCTCGATCATCTGCTCGTCGATCGCGCCTACGGCGGCCGTTTCCAGCTCAAGGACTGGACCTACATCTCCGATGCCAAGAGCGCCGTGTCCGACCTGTGGAAGGTCATGCTGGTTGACCGTGAGCCCGCCAGCAGCGACCAGAAGGCGTTCATGCCCCAGGTGGCGACCGCCGCCAATCCGGTGTGCATGAACTGCAAGTCCTTCGACAACATCCTCAAGTGGAAGTATATGGGCGACCCGGATCCGCGCGCCAAGTGGAGCCGCGTGTCGAAGCCGGTCGAGTTCGCGCGCGACATCACCCATCCGCTCAACTGCTTCATGTGTCACGATCCGCACTCCTCGGCCCCGCGCGTCGCGCGCGATGCGCTGATCCAGGCGGTGGTGGATCGCGGCGAGGG
Organism: Sulfuritalea sp.; assembly: GCA_018333815.1. Classification (GTDB taxonomy): domain Bacteria; phylum Pseudomonadota; class Gammaproteobacteria; order Burkholderiales; family Rhodocyclaceae; genus Sulfuricystis. The sequence goes on from JAGXSN010000087.1 coordinate 1,121, forward strand.
CACCTATCCGTATGACAAGGAGAAGAGCGCGAAGAACCCGATGAAGAAGGTCACCTTCCGCGACGGCTTCCGCTCCATCGGTCTGCTGTCGAAGTCCGACTCGAACCTGATGTGCGCCCAGTGCCACGTGGAATACAACTGCAACGCGGGCTTCGAGCCGAACGCCAACCCGGACGGCACCGACAAGCCGGTGACGATGGCCGATCAGCGCACCAACCTGTTCCAATGGACCAACGTCTTCGACTACAACAAGAAGATGCGCGAGCAGTTCGGCAACTTCAAGGACTTCCGCCACGCCGTGACGGGAACCGCCCTGTCGAAGATCCAGCACCCCGAAGTCGAGGTCTACTGGATGTCCAAGCATGAGCGCGAAGGCGTGGAGTGCAAGGACTGCCACATGCGCAAGATCGAGAAGAACGGCAAGACCTTCACCGATCACCAGCAGCAGTCGCCGCGCAAGATGCTCAAGGACACCTGCGTGAGGTGCCACGGCGAGATGACCGAAGAGCAGGCCAAGTATCAGATCGATGCGATCCAGAGCTACACCCGCGGCAAGATCGTCAAGGCCGAGTTCTGGCTGGCCCGCTTCATCGACACCTTCGTCCGGGCCCGCGATCTGGGCGTGCCGATGACTTCGGACGCGATCCGGCAGGCGCGCAGGCATCATGACGAAGCGACCACCCTGTGGGAGTGGTGGACGGCCGAGAACTCCGTCGGCTTCCACAACCCGCAACAGGCGCGCGAGTCGCTGACCCGCTCGATGAACGAGTCCCAGGCCGGCATCAAGGTGCTCGAGGACGCGATCGCGGCGCTCAAGAAGTAAACCGACGGCCCGCAGTCAAACCCGCGGGGGTGCGGAAAAGCCGCGCCCCCGTTTTTTTATGTCACTTCGATGATTCGATGATTCCAGAACTTGGTCATGTTGCCCTGATCCTCGCCCTGCAACTGGCGCTGTTGCAGGGATTTTTCGGTCTGCTCGGCGCCTCCCGCGCCAATCTTTCCTGGATGGCGGCGGCGCGCGGGGCGGCGACCGGGCAGCTGCTGTTCGTCCTGCTCGGCTACCTGGCGCTGGTCTGGGCCTTCCTGGCCAACGATTTCTCGGTGATGAACGTCGCCGAGCACTCCTCGCGCCTGCTGCCGATGCAATACCGCTTCACCGCCGCCTGGGGTTCGCACGAGGGCTCCTTCCTTCTGTGGACCCTGATGATGGCGGCCTGGACGGTCGCTCTGGCCTTCCTCGGGCGGCGCATGCCGGCCGAGCTGCGCGCCCGCGCGATCGGCGTGCTGGGGCTGCTGAGCTTCTGTTTCCTGGCGTATGCCCTGTTCACTTCCAATCCTTTCATGCGCCTGCATCCGCCGCCGATGGACGGCGGCGACCTGAATCCGCTGCTGCAGGATCCGGGCATGATCCTTCATCCTCCCCTGCTCTACATGGGCTATGTCGGGTTTGCCGTCACGTTCGCCTTCGCCGTCGCAGCGCTGGTTGCCGGCCGGCCGGATGCGGCCTGGGCGCGCTGGGTGCGGCCGTGGGCGCTGGCCGGCTGGGTCTTCCTGACGCTGGGCATCATGATCGGCTCCTGGTGGGCCTATTACGAACTCGGCTGGGGCGGCTGGTGGTTCTGGGATCCGAGCGAAAACGCCTCGCTGATGCCCTGGCTCGCGGGCACCGCCCTGCTGCACTCCCTGATCGTCACCGAAAAGCGCCGCAGCCTGCAGGTGTGGACGGTTTTTCTTGCGGTGGCCGTCTTCGCCCTGACCCTATTGGGCGCATTCCTGGTGCGTTCTGGCGTGCTGTCGTCCGTCCATGCCTTCGCCCTGGATCCGCTGCGCGGCCTGTTCATCCTGGTCTTTCTCGGGGTCGTCGTCGGCGCCTCGCTGATCCTGTTCGCCCTGCGTGCCAAGGCGGTGATGGCGCCGGGCGCCTTCGCGCCAGTGTCGCGCGAGAGCGCGCTGCTGACCGGCAACGTCCTGCTGCTGACGGCGCTGGGTGCGGTGATGCTCGGCACGCTGTATCCGCTGCTGCTCGATGCCTTCGATCTGGGCAAGATTTCGGTCGGGCCGCCGTATTTCAACAGCGTGTTCGTGCCCCTGATGGCGCCCGCGCTGATCCTGCTGGGCATCGCGCCCTTCCTGCGCTGGGGCGCCGCCGACCTCGGCAAGGCCCTGCACGACCTGCGCTGGCAGGCTCTGGCGGCCCTGCTGATCGGCGCGCTGGCGCCGCTGGCCTTCGGCGCATGGCGCTGGCAGGCCGCACTCGGCCTGGCGCTGGCGGCCTGGATGATCCTGGCCACCGCGAGCGCCCTGCGGGCGCGCCGACGCGCATCCGGCGCCTTGCCCCTGTCGGCCTGGGGCATGGGCAGCGCCCATGTCGGCCTGGCCATCGGCATCATCGGCATGGGTCTGGTGTCCGCCTATGAAAGCGAAACCACCGCGGCCCTGCACAAGGGCGAGAAGGCCGCGCTCGGCCCCTACGAGTTCGTGTTCCAGGGCACGGCGGAAGCGCCTGCCTCGAACTATTCGGCCATGCGCGGCACGGTGCAGGTCTTCCGGGACGGGCGGGAGGTGGTCACGCTGATGCCGGAGAAACGCATTTACCTGAAATCGAAGATGACCATGACCGAGGCGGCGATCCGCTACGGCGCCTTCGGCGATATCTATGTCGCGCTGGGCGAGCCCCTGCCGGGGGGCAAGTGGAGCGTGCAGTTCTATCTGAAGCCCTTCGTCGGCTGGCTCTGGGTCGGGGCGCTCCTGATGGCGCTGGGCGGACTGCTGGCGGCGGCGGGATTGCGTCGGCAGAGAATGGAGAGGGAGGAAACGACATGAGCTTCTGGATCGGAGTGGGCGCGTTCGTGCTGGTGGCGCTGGCATTGTTGCTGTTGCCCTGGTGGCGACAAAGGTCGGCGCCGGCGGGACGGCCCTGGGAGGCGCTCGGCGTGCTGGGCGCCCTGCCGGCGCTGACCGTGGGGCTCTACATCTACCTCGGCGCGCCCGGCATCCTCGAGGAGCAGGCCCTGAGCCAGGCCCAGACGCGTTACGATGCGGAAGGCATAGTCCGGGCGCTCGAGGACAAGCTGAAGAAAAACCCGAACGATGCCGAAGGCTGGTATGCGCTCGGTCGCGCCTACATCGCCTTTGAGCGCGCCGCCGAGGCGGAGGAAGCCCTGCGCAAGGCGGCGACCCAGGCGCCCAAGGACGCGCGCATCCTGGCCCAACTGGCCGAGGCGATCGCGCTCGGCAGCGGCAGCCTGCAGGGTCGGCCGCTGGAACTGGTGACGGAGGCGCTGGCAATCAATCCGGACGAGGAGAAGGCGCTCGAGCTGGCCGGGCTGGCCGCCTACCAGGAGGAAAAGTGGGCCGAAGCCCTCCACTACTGGCGCCGGCTGCTGAGAAAACTGCCGAAGGACAACGATCTGCACGACGCGGTCTCGCAGGCGGTCGGGATCGCCGAAAGGCAGCTCGCAGAAAAACTGGGCGGAACGGGGATGGCCGGGATGCCCGAGGCCCAGGAGCGGAAGAAATCCCCATCCCCGCACTGACCGCCGGCCGGCGTCAGGGCGGCGCGACCGGCAGGCGCGAGATGTAGTCCGAGACGGCGGCGATGTCCTCGTCGCCGTATCCGCCGATCGCCCGCAGCATCTCGGGGTTGGCGTTGCGGCGGCCGCCGGCGCGGATCAGGAGGCTTTCGCGCAGCAGATAACGGTAATGCTGCCCGGCAACGCGGGGATAGAACTTCGCGGCATCGCCCTCGCCGCGAGCGCCATGGCAGGAGGCGCAATCGGCCGCATACAGCCTGGCGCCGCGTTCCACATCGGCGCCGCTTCCCCGTCCCTGATCGGGCGTGACCGGCAGCGCCTGCAGGTAAAGGGCGATGTCGGCGATTTCCTGCGTGGACAGCACCTGGTGGTCGGCGAAGGGCAGCATCTTCGGATTGCCGCGCCGGCCGGAGCGGACATCGGTCAGCTGCTTGATCAGCACGGTCGCGTGCTGGCCGGCCAGACGCGGATAGCTGCCGTCGGCGCGCCCGGTCGCGCCGACGCGGTGACAACCCTGGCAGATCGCGAATGCCGCCTCCCCGCGCGCGGCATCGCCCCGCAATGAGAGAGCCTCGGTCTTTTCGGGGTAGGGCGCATTCCAGTCGCCGGGTGAGGCGGCCAGCGCCAGCGCGCTGCCGAGGCCGGCGAGCAGCGTCCCAAGGGTGCGAAGGTGCATGTTCATCGTTCAGAGCCCCGCAATGTATTCGGCCAGCGCTTTCGTTTCTTCCGTGGTAAGCCGCTTGCTCACGGCGGTCATCAGCGGGTCGGTGGCGCGCCGGCCGCTCCTGTAGTCGGCCATCTGCTTGAGGATATAGGCCTGGTGCTGGCCCGCCAGCAGGGGAAAGCGGGCGTTGCCCTCGCCGTCCGGCTGGTGGCAGCCGGCGCAGGCGGGCACGCCGCTCTCGGTATTGCCGTCCTCGTAGAGCCTCTTGCCCTGGGCGGCCAGCCCGGCATCCCGCACCACGCCGGGCTTGCGTTTCTGCTTGCCGTAATAGGCGGCGAGGGCGGGGAAGTCCGCGACATCGATTCCGGCGATGATGCCCGTCATGGCCTCGTCGCGCCGCTTGCCGGAGGCGAATGCGCGCAACTGGCGCAACAGGTATTCCTGATTCATGCCGGCGAGCTTGGGGTAGGCGGGGTCGGTGCTGTTGCCGTCCACCCCGTGGCAGGCGGCGCAGACCGTCGCGGCGGTCTGGGCGGGATCCTTGGCGAGAATCGAGGGCGAATGCAGCAAGACCAGCAGCAGCGGCAGCAGCAGGGCGGGTTTCGGTCCGGGCGGCTTCATCATCATCGTTGGTCGGGCCCGCGCACCAGGCGGACGCTTGCGGCGCTGGCGCTGTTGCCGAGCAGCGCCATGCCCAGTTCAAAGCTGACAAACATGGCGCCGCCCGTTTCGGTCGGCACATAGCTGCCGGTCCAGTAATAATTGGCCTGGGTATTGGGGAAAAAGCGCGGGTCGATCTTCGCCCCGGCCGTGGCCGGACGCAGCAGGCCCTCGAGCTCTTCGACGCCGGGCAGGCGCCAGTCCCGCCGGCCGCACAGCCCGCGCTTGTTGGTGGCGGCGACATAACCCTCGGTGTCGCAGCGAGACTTCGCGGCACAGCGGCCGCCATTGACGTAACCGACGTTTATGGCGAACGCATCGGGCCGGCTGGCGAACCAGGTGAAGGTCCAGTCCTTGTCGGCAGGGCCGCCGTCGTCGGTCTTCACTTCCCAGATCAGGCCGGTTGCCGTGTCCAATACGCAGGGATGGGGCCGGGCGCCGCTGCGGGGCGCGGTCGGCTTGCCGCGCGCATCGAGGGCGACGTAACGGTCGGTCGTCCCGGCCTGGACGGCGGGCGGCAGCAGGGGCAGCGTCAGGCAGACGGCGGCGGTGCGCAAGAGGGAGAGCGGGCGCATGGGAGTGTGGGCGCGTAACGGACGCAATGGCATGGCGACTGGCGTCAGAATAAAACCTCGTGGCGGTTTCCTGCTTGATTCGTGTCAATTTCTTTTCCGGGCGGATTCGCCAGAATCCGCGGGTCAGTCCCTTCAACGAAAAGGAGCGTTTCGTCATGCCCAAGTCGACTTTCTTCCGCAGCCTTGTGATCGTGGCTTCTTCCGCAGGACTTTCTCTGGCTCTGGCGCTGCCGGCCAGCGCGCAGGTGGATGTGGAGGCGGCGCGGTTGCTGTTCAAGCAGAACGAGTGCGGCAAGTGCCACAACCCGACCAAAAACAAGAAAGGGCCGTCGCTGAGGAAGACGGCGAGGGACTACAAGGACAAGGCCAATGCAGAACAGGAAATCATCAAGCATCTGACGACCCCGAAGAAGGTCAAGCTCGATGACGGCACCGAGGAGGATCACCAGCTGGTCG
>JAGXSN010000088.1 GCA_018333815.1 Sulfuritalea sp.
CCCGCCACGGCGGGCGGGAAACGGTCGCCGTAATGCACCTTGCCGTCCTGGTCGACCCAGCGATAGGTCTGGGTCTGCGCCCCGCCGGCCAGCAGCAACGCCAGCAGGAATACCCACGTCTTCATGCCCGCCTCCGCTTACGCTGTCGTCTCACTCATGCCATTATGACGCAAGAGCGCGTCGGGCGAAGGCGCACGGCCGCGGAAGGCCTGGAAGGATTCGAGGGCCGGGCGCGAACCGCCGACCGACAGGATCTCGCGCCAGAAGCGCTCGCCGGTCTGCGCGTCGAGCACGGTACCGACGTCCGGTACGACCTCCTCGAAGGCCGCATAGGCGTCGGCCGACAAGACCTCGGCCCACTTGTAGCTGTAATAGCCGGCCGCGTAGCCGCCGGCGAAGATGTGCGAGAAGCTTTGCGGGAAGCGGTTCCATGCGGGCGGGAAGACCACTGCAACCTCATGCCGCACTTCATTGAGCAAGGACATGAAATCACTCCGGCCCTCGCTGTAGAGGCGCAGGTCGAACAGCGCGAACTCGATCTGGCGCAGCGTGAACAGGCCGCTCTGGAAGTTCTTCGCCGCGATCATCTTGTCGTAGAGCGCGCGCGGCAGCGGCGCGCCGCTGTCCGCGTGGGCGGTCATGTCCTTGAGCACGTCCCATTCCCAGCAGAAATTCTCCATGAACTGCGAAGGCAGCTCGACGGCATCCCATTCGACGCCGTCGATGCCGGAAACGGCCAGTTCGTCGACCTCGGTCAGCAGGTGGTGCAGGCCGTGGCCGGTCTCGTGGAACAGTGTGAGCACCTCGTCGTGCGTGAGCAGGGCGGGTTTGTCGCCGACCGGCGGCGAAAAATTGCAGCACAGGTAGGCAACCGGCGTCTGCACCGTGCCGTCCTCATTTGCGTCAATGGAGCGCCGACTTCTGGCGTCGGCCATCCAGGCGCCGCCGCGTTTGGTTTCGCGCGCGTAGGGATCGAGGAAAAACTGGCCGACCAGCTTTCCTTTCCTCTCGATGCGGAAAAAGCGCACGGCCGGATGCCAGGTCGTGGCGCGGTCGGGCTTGATCTGCACGCCGAACAGCGTCTCGACGCAGCGGAACAAACCTTCCAGCACCTTGTGTTCCGGGAAGTACTGCTTCACCTCGTCGTCGGAGAAGGCATAGCGCGCGAGCTTCAGTTTTTCCGATGCCCAGGACATGTCCCAGCTTTCGGGTTTGTCCAGGCCCAGCTCCTGCGCCGCGAATTCGCGCAGCTCGGCGAGGTCGCGCTCGGCGAACGGCCGCGCCTGCGCCGCCATGTCGCGCAGGAAGGCCGCCACCTGCGCGGGCGAATCGGCCATCTTCGGCGTCAGCGACAGTTCGGCGAAATTGGCGAAGCCGAGCATGCGCGCCTCTTCGGCGCGCAGTTCGAGGAGGCGCTCGATCAGCGGCCCGTTGTCCCACTCGGGCTTGCCAAACTCGGCGGCGCGGGTCGCATAGGCGCGATACATGCGGGCGCGCAATTCGCGATCGTCGGCATACTGCATGACGGGCAGATAGGATGGCGCATGCAGCGTGAACTTCCAGCCGGGCTTGCCTTCGTTTTCTGCAGCAGCGCGGGCGGCGGCCTTGACGTCATCCGGCAGCCCGGCCACGCCGGCTTCCTCGGCCACCCATTCGGCATGGGCATTGGTCGCATCGAGCAGGTTCTCGGAGAATTTCGCGGCCAACGCGGAAAGCTCTTCCTGAATTTCCTGGAAGCGCGGCTTCCGGTCGGCGGGCAATTCGGCGCCGGCAAGGCGGAAATCGCGGATCTCGTGGTCGATGATGCGTTGGCGCACCGGATTCAACTGCACATACTCCGGGCTCGCCGCCAGCGCCTTGAACTTCTCGTAGAGCGCCAGGTTCTGGCCGAGCTCGGCGTAGAAACGCGTCACTTCCGGCAGCATGGCGTTGTAGGCCTCGCGCCATTCCGGCACGTCGTTCACGCCGTGCAGATGGCCGACGATGCCCCAGGCGCGGCCGAGCCGCTCGCCGGCATCGGTCATGGGCTGGACGAAATCGCTCCAGGTCGCGGGCGTTTCGGGACGCTCCAGCCGTGCCAGCAGGGCACGGTTTGCGTCAAGCAGTTGGCGGATGGCCGGAGTCACGTGTTCGGGCGCGATGTCCGCAAAGCGCGGCAGCCCGGCAAAGTCGAGAAGTGGATTCATGGGCGTGAAATGGGGGCTATCGCGCCGACTTCAATGAAAGTCGGCGCTGGCTGGACGGCGCCGGTATCAGGCCGTCAGTCGTTGCAGCGCTTCGCGGTATTTCGCGGCGGTCTTTTCCAGAATCTCGGCCGGCAGCCTGGGGCCCGGCGCCTGCTTGTTCCAGTCCAGCGTCTCGAGGTAGTCGCGCACGAACTGCTTGTCGAAGCTGGCCGGGCTGGCGCCGACCCGATAGGTATCGGCCGGCCAGAAGCGCGAGGAATCCGGCGTCAGCACCTCGTCGATCAGGTAGAGCTTGTCGGCCGCGTCGAGGCCGAACTCGAACTTGGTGTCGGCGATGATGATGCCGCGCGTCAATGCATACGCCGCCGCCTCGGTATAGAGGCGCAGCGCCGCGTCGCGCAACTGGGCGGCCAGCGCCGGGCCGAGGGTCTTTTCGACCGTGGCGAAATCGATGTTCTCGTCGTGCGTGCCCAGTTCGGCTTTCGTCGAGGGCGTAAACAGCGGCTGCGGCAGTTTCTCGGCCATCCGCAAGCCGGCCGGCAGCGCGATGCCGCAGACCTTGCCGGTCGCCAGGTAGTCCTTCCAGCCCGAGCCGATCAGGTAGCCGCGCACCACCGCCTCGATCGGCAGCGGCTTGAGGCGCTTGACGACGATGGCGCGGCCGCGCACCTGGTCCCGCTCGCCAGGTGCGACCACCGTCTCCGGGTCGATGCCGGTCAGCTGGTTGGGAATGATGTGGCCGAGCTTGCCGAACCAGAAGTTGGCCATGGCGGTGAGCACCTCGCCCTTGCCGGGAATCGGCTCGGGCAGGATCACGTCGAAAGCGGACAGGCGATCGCTGGTCACGATCAGCATCCGGTCATCACCGACGGCGTAGTTGTCGCGCACCTTGCCGCGGCCGAGCAGCGGCAGACTGGTGAGGGTCGATTCGTAAAGAGGGGCAGTCATCGAAAGCTCGCAAGGTGGGACGAACAAGCGAGGTTTATAAACCAAAACGGCCCCTGTTGCCGGGGGCCGTGAAAACTGGTGCTGCTGGCCGGAATCGAACTGGCGACCTACTGATTACGAATCAGTTGCTCTACCGACTGAGCTACAGCAGCGCGGTGCGGATTATAGGGGCGGACAGCCTTCGCGACAAACCGGGCAGGGTGTCGGCCGTCATTTCCGTCCGAGCTTCGAGTGGGCATGCCGGGACAGCGCAAAGGAGGAGAAAATCTTCATCCACAGGGTGATGCCCGCCGCGGCGATCCACTGGTCGTAGGTAAGCAAGCCGAGCAGCACCGACACGATCACGACGACGATCGCGCTGCCGGCGATGAAATTGATCCCCATCTCGATGGGTGCGTATTTGCGGGCGTCCGGGGGCGGCTCGCCGCGCTTGAGGGCAACTTCGCTGAAATCGTTCTTGAAGAAGATTCGCCCGGCCCGCCGCAGCCAGAAGAAGGCCACGGGGAACAGGGCGAAAAAGAAAAACCAGCGCAGCGGATAGATGCTGATGCCGCCTTCCATGACGGATTTCCTTGATGATGAAAACGAGCGGTGACCCGCATTATCGCGCGTCGCAGGGCCGTGCCGGCAAAAAAACCGCCCGCGCCAAGGCGGGGCGGTGGAGTTCCGGCGGCGCGGCGCTTGCGCGCCGCGCGGATCGGTCAGTGGGCGACGGCGCCGCCCGC
>JAGXSN010000089.1 GCA_018333815.1 Sulfuritalea sp.
GTGCCCGATCCGAAGTATTTCGACTCGCCCAGGGCGCCGCAGGCCGAGCTCGAACGCCTGCTGCGCTCCAAGGCCGTGCTGCTGCCCGGCGTCAAGGTCACGCTGGCGGTCGAGCAGTCCGACGGCAAGCTCGCCGAGAAGACCTGGCGCTATCCCGAGGGTCTGGCCGGCTACCTCAAGGAGATCGCCGGCGAAGAGCAAGCGGTCGCGCCGATCTTCGCCGCCGAGAACTACGCCGGCAGCGACGACGACAACTTCGCCGCCGGCGAAGGCGCGGCCTGGGCCTTCGGCTGGTGGCAGGAGAATGCGCCCGCCGAGTCCTACGTGAATCTGATTCCGACCGTCGCCGGCGGCACTCACGAATCGGGCCTGCGCGCCGGCGTCTTCGAGGCCGTGAAGTCGTTCATCGAGCACCACGCGCTGCTGCCCAGAGGAGTGAAGCTCCAGCAGGAGGACATCTGCGGCAGGATGGGCTTCGTGCTCTCGGCGCGCATCCTCGATCCGCAGTTTCAGGGCCAGGTGAAGGAGAAGCTCAACTCGCGCGAGGCGGTGAAGCTGGTCGCCGGCAGGGTGCGCGACCCCCTCGAGATCTGGCTCAACCAGCACGTGGAAGCGGGCAAGGCAATTGCCGAACTGGCCATCAGGCAGGCCCTCGCCCGCCAGAAGAACGCCCAGAAGGTCGAGAAGAAAAAGCAGTCCGGCGTGGCCGTGCTGCCGGGCAAGCTTTCGGACTGCGAATCCACCGACATCGCCGAGAACGAACTGTTCCTCGTCGAGGGCGACTCCGCCGGCGGCTCGGCCAAGATGGCCAGGAACCGCGAGACCCAGGCGATCCTACCCCTGCGCGGCAAGGTGCAGAATTCCTGGGAGATCGAGGCCAACCGCCTGTTCGCCAACAACGAGATCCACGACATCGCCGTCGCGCTGGGCATCGAGCCGCACTCGACCACCGAAAATGTCGACCTGAGCAACCTGCGCTACGGCAAGCTCGTCATCATGTCCGACGCGGACGTGGACGGCGCCCACATCCAGACCCTGCTGCTGACCCTGTTCTACCGCCACTTCCCGGCGCTGATCGCGCTCGGCCATGTCTTCATCGCCCAGCCGCCGCTCTACCGCGTCGACGTGCCGGCCAGCGGGAAGAAACGACCCGCCAAGCGGCTCTACGCGCTCGACGCGGGCGAACTCGACGCCATCAAGGACCGGGTCCAGAAGGAAGGCATCACGCTGGACAAGGTCGAGGTCGGCCGCTTCAAGGGCCTCGGCGAGATGAATCCCGAACAGTTGCGCGAAACCGCGATGGACCCGGCGACGCGCCGCGTGCTGCCGGTGTTCGAGCGTAGCGAAGCGCATGAGGACACCCTGAAACTCTTCAACCTGCTGATGGGCAAGGGCGAGGCCGCCGGCCGGCGCGCCTGGATGGAGGAAAAAGGCAACCTGATCGAGGCTGACGTATGAACCACGACACCCCCGATCTTTTCGACGACGTTGCGGTTGCCCCTCCCCCGCCTCCCGCCGTCCCGCCAGCGCCGACTTTCGCGGAAGGCGAGGCCCTGCCCCTCGACCGCTACGCCGAGCGCGCCTACCTCGCCTACGCGATGAGCGTGGTGAAGTCCCGTGCCCTGCCGCAGGTCGAGGATGGCCTGAAGCCCGTGCAGCGCCGCATCCTGCACGCGATGAACGAGATGCGGCTCGCCGCGACCGCCAAGCACGTCAAGTCGGCGCGCGTGGTCGGCGACGTGATCGGCAAGTTCCACCCGCACGGCGACACCAGTGTCTACGACGCGATGGTGCGTGTCGCGCAGGATTTCTCGCTGCGCTATCCGCTCGTCGACGGCCAGGGCAACTTCGGCTCGCGCGACGGCGACGGCGCCGCGGCGATGCGCTACACCGAATGCCGCCTGACCCCGATCGCCGAACTGCTGCTGGCCGAGATCGACCGCGGCACCGTCGACTTCGTGCCCAACTACGACGGCACCATGACCGAGCCGGCGCTGCTGCCCGCCCGCCTGCCCTTCGTGCTGCTCAACGGCGCCTCGGGCATCGCCGTCGGCATGGCCACCGAGATTCCGCCGCATAACCTGCGCGAGGTGGCCGAAGCGCTGAAACTGGTCATCCGCAAGCCGACCGTCCAGCTCGACGAAGTGCTCGCCCTGCTGCCGGGACCGGACTTCCCCGGCGGCGGCCAGATCATCGCCGCGCCGGCCGACATCCGCGCCGCCTACGAGAGCGGGCGCGGCAGCATCCGCATGCGTTGCCGCTGGCGCATCGAGGAACTGGCGCGCGGCCAGTGGCGCGTCATCGTCCATGAGCTGCCCCACGGCGTGTCCACCGCCCAGGTGCTCTCGGAGATCGAGGCCGTCACCAACCCGCAGCCCAAGGGTAACGCGGGCGGCAAGAAGGATGTCTCGCAGGAGCAGAAGAACCTCAAGCAGGCGATGCTCGGCGTGCTCGACGCCGTGCGCGACGAGTCCAACGAGAAGGAGCCCGTGCGCATCGTGCTCGAGCCGCGCACCTCGAAGGTGCCGCAGGACGAGTTCATGGCCGTGCTGCTGGCGCGCACCCGCCTCGAAGCCAATGTGCCGGTCAACATGACCATGATCGGCGCCGACGGCCGGCCGGCGCAGAAGCCTCTCCTGGCGATGCTGCACGAATGGATCGCGTTCCGCCACGCCACCGTCGAGCGCCGCTCCGCGCATCGCTTCGGCGAAGTCGAGCGCCGCCTGCACATTTTGGCAGGCCGCATGCTTGCCTTCCTGTCCATCGACAAGATCATCAGGACGATTCGGGAGGCGGACGAACCCAAGGCCGAACTGATGGCGAAGTTCAAGCTCTCGGAGATTCAGGCCGAGGACATCCTCGAGATCCGCCTGCGCCAACTGGCCCGCCTCGAAGGCATCAGGATCGGGCAGGAACAGAAGGCGCTGGCCGAGGAGGCGAAGGACCTGCGCCGCATCCTCGAGGACCGCAAGGAACTCACCAAATTGGTCGTGCGCGAGATCACCGAGGACGCGAAAAAGTTTGGCGATGACCGCCGCACCCTCATCGAGGCCGTCGCCCCGATCAGCACCGCCGAGGTGGCGACTCCCGACGAGCCCGTTACCGTCATCGTCTCGAAGAACGGCTGGGTGCGCACGCGCCAGGGCCACGGCATCGACCCGAACAGCATCGGCTACAAGACCGGCGACTTTCCCTTTCTGGTGCAGGAAAGCCGCACCGTCTGGCCGCTGGTCGTCATCGACACGAATGGAAGAGCGTACAGCGTGCGCGTCGCCGACCTGCCCGGCGCAAGGGGCAACAGAGGCGATGGTGTGCCGATCGCCACCCTCGTAGACTTCCAGGACGGCGGCAAGCTCGCCCAGGCGCTCACGGACGCGCCCGAGGCGCAATACCTGTTCGCCAATTCGGGCGGCTACGGCTTCATCGCCGGCATTGCCGACCTCGTCTCCCGCAACCGCGCCGGCAAGGCCTTCATGAGCCTGGAGAAAGGCGAGAAGCCGCTCGTTCCGGCAAAAGTCGGCGCCGGGCCGTCCCAAGCCGACGCCCCCCCTGTGGGGGGCAGCGAGCCGGGTTTGCGAGCGAGGGGGGCCAATAAAGTCGGCGCCGGCGGGACGGCAGCTGCCATCTCTGCAAGTGCCCGGCTGCTGCTCTTCCCGCTCGCCGACCTCAAGACCATGGCGAAGGGGCGCGGCACGATCCTGCAGGACATCGACCCGAAGGACGAGCTCGCGGCGGTGGCCGTGGGCAGCGCCGCATTTGTCGTCGCCGGCAGCGGCCGCGGCGGCAAGCCGGCGGAATGGAAGCTCGCGGCGAAGGATGCCGACGCCTACCGCGGCCAGCGCGCCCGCAAGGGGCGCACCATTCCGGCCAGGCTCGGGCCGACCCGGCTGGAGCCCGCCCCTTAGAAAAAAATATCTCGAACAGGTATAATCCGCAGGTTTATGAGCTCCGAGAAAAAAGAACCCGCGACGCGCTACTGCTATCACTGCCGCACGCATCACCCGGTGGAGGAGATGAAGCTGCTGGTCACCAAGACAGGATCGCGTTGGCGCTGCATCAAGAGCATCGAGGCAGTCAAGCGTTCGCGCGAGGAGCGCGACGCCTACGGCAAGCAGGTTTCCGCGGCCAACCAGGCCGAAGCCTCCGGCCGCGCCCGCATGCTCAACAAGATCCAGCAGGGCCGCTGACCACTACCGCAAACGGTCGCGCAAGCCGGACATGCGTTCGGCACGGCGACCGATCGCCGCGCCCAGCACTGCCGCGTCGCCCCAGAGCGTCACGCGCCCTTTCGCCCGGGTAACGCCGGTATAGACCAGTTCGCGCGTCGCCACCGGCGAGACGCTGTCCGGCAATGCCAGCAATACCTCCCCGAATTCCGAGCCCTGCGACTTGTGCACCGTCATCGCCCAGGCCGGTTCCCATTCCGGCAGGCGCTGCGGCGGAATCCAGCGCCATTCGTTCCCGGCCTCGCCGGGAAAACAGCACTTGAGCCGGCCATCCGCCGGGTCGGGCAGCACCAGGCCGATGTCGCCGTTGAACACGCGCAGCAGCGCATCGTTGCGCAGGACCATGATCGGCGTGCCCGCTGCGGGACGCATGCCCGCGCTGCCCAGGGCCCCGCTGCCCAAAGCCCGATTGATCGCGGCGGCTTCCTGCCGGTGGGCGCACAGCACGCGGAAACGGTCGAAGCGCGCGAACAGCGCCTGCGGTCCCAGCCCCGCCGCCACGCCTTGCCGAAAGTCGCGGTACCCCTCGCGTGCCGCGTCGATCAGGGCGCGCTGGTCGCCTTGCGCTTCCCAAGCCAAATCGCCCTGCCCCG
>JAGXSN010000090.1 GCA_018333815.1 Sulfuritalea sp.
GACCGTGCTCAAGGCGCTGAAGCGTATTCCCACGATTGGCGAAGTCACCGCGCAGAAGCTGATGCAGAAGTTCGGTGACGCCTTTCTCGCGTCGATGCTCGGGGACAACATCCACGAGTTCATCAACCTGATGGATGGCAACGGCGAGCTGGTCTTCTCGGACCGGCAAGCCCATCGCATGGAACGTGCGATGGCCAACATGGAGTTCGGCTTCGGCGAGGGCGGCTACCAGCCGTCCGAGTTCATCAAGAGGCAGCTTCCCCAAGGCACGTTCGACCTGCTCATCGCCGACGAGGCGCACGAGTACAAGAACGGCGGCTCCGCACAGGGCCAGGCCATGGGGGTGTTGGCGGCCAAGGCGCGCAAGACGCTGCTGCTCACCGGCACACTGATGGGCGGCTACGGCGACGACCTGTTCCACCTGCTGTTCCGAGCCTTGCCGGGGCGGATGATCGAAGACGGCTACCGGCCGACCAAGAGCGGCAGCATGACGTCGGCCGCAATGGCGTTCATGCGCGATCACGGCGTGCTCAAGGACATCTATTCCGAGAGCACCGGCACGGCGCACAAAACGGCCAAGGGCACCAAGGTATCGGTGCGCACGGTCAAGGTGCCGGGTTTCGGTCCGAAGGGCGTTCTGCGGTGCGTACTGCCGTTCACGGTCTTCCTCAAGTTGAAGGACATCGGCGGCAACGTGCTGCCGCCCTATGACGAGGAGTTCCGCGAAGTCGCGATGGACACGGCGCAGGCCGCGGCCTACCGCGATCTGGCAGGTCGCCTGACCCAGGAACTGAAGCAGGCCCTGGCGAAACGCGACACGACGCTGCTCGGTGTGGTCCTCAACGTGCTGCTGGCCTGGCCGGACTGCTGCTTCCGGTCGGAGACGGTGGTGCATCCGCGCACGCGCAACACCCTGGCGTTCGTCCCGGCTCAGTTCAACGAGCTGGAGGTGATGCCCAAGGAGCGCGAGCTGATCGAGATCTGCCGGCAGGAGAAGGCAGCGGGTCGCAAGACCCTGGTCTATTCGGTCTACACCGGCACGCGCGACACCACGTCGCGCCTGAAGGTGCTGCTGGAGCAGGAAGGCTTCAAGGTGGCGGTGCTACGCGCGAGCGTGGATGCCTCCCGCCGCGAGGACTGGATTGCCGAGCAGTTGGACCGCGGCATCGACGTGCTCATAACCAATCCCGAGTTGGTCAAAACCGGCCTGGACCTGCTGGAGTTCCCGACCATTGTGTTTCTCCAGTCGGGCTACAACGTGTATTCGCTGCAGCAGGCCGCCCGGCGCTCATGGCGCATCGGCCAGAAGCAGCCGGTGCGCGTGATCTATCTCGGCTACGCCAACTCCTCGCAGATGACCTGCCTGGGGTTGATGGCAAAGAAGATCATGGTGTCGCAGAGCACCTCCGGCGACGTTCCCGAATCGGGGCTTGATGTCCTGAACCAGGACGGCGACTCGGTGGAGGTGGCGCTGGCACGGCAGTTGGTGCACTGAGCTTTGTCACGTCTTATCGGCCCCTTCGGGGGCCGTTTCTTTATGTCCGGCGTGGGCGTACTGCGGGGAGAGCCGCGCGAGCGGCTCTCCGCTTCCGCTCGAACCCTTTACATCGCCAGTGCCTCTTCCTGATGCCTGAACCGAATCAATTCGTCGATGGTGATGACCGGCAGGTCATGCTCCAGGGCGAAGCGTTCGATATCCTCGCCTCGCGCCATGGTGCCGTCGGGGTTCATCAGCTCGCACAACACGGCGGCCGGCTGCAGACCCGCTAAGCGCGCCAGGTCGACCGCGCCCTCGGTATGTCCGCGCCGCCCCAGGACGCCGTCGTCGTGGGCACAAAGCGGAAACACATGGCCTGGGCGCACCAGGTCGTCGGGTTTGGCGTCCTCCGCGATGGCTGCCCGGATGGTGGTGACCCGATCCTGAGCGGATACGCCCGTGGTGACGCCGTGACGGGCCTCGATCGACACGGTGAAGGCGGTGCTGAATCGGCTTTCGTTGCGCGTGACCATGGGCGGCAGTTCGAGCCCATGGACCGCGTCACGGCTCAGGCAGAGACAGACGATGCCGCTGCATTCCCGAATCAGAAGGGCCATGGTCGGTACCGTGAGCTTCTCGGCGGCCATGATGAGATCGGCTTCATTCTCCCGATCGGCATCGTCCATGAGAATGACCGGGCGCCCCTCGCGCATGGCTTGGAGGGCCTCCTGCAGGCGCGGACCGAGGTCCGCAGGGGGATGAACAACGTGGTTGACTGATTGAACGAACATGAAACGCTCCTCGCTGAGTTGGAAAGTGGCGAAAAACGTTCCAGGGCAAACGCAGATGCCCGTACACGAGCGCCGGCTTCCCGGTGCTCGAACGGGTATCAACATCTTCTCTCATCCGGACTGTAACCGTCGGCCCCGGCCTTTCACCGGGTCTGCTGACCCCGCATCGCTGCGGGCGCTCGCGGGCTCGTCCAGGAAGGACATACCGCCGGTGGGGAGTTTCACCCCGCCCTGAAGACGCGGGCTTAGTCTATCACGAGCGAGAAAGGCACTGATTGTCCCGGCGCTTCCTTTCGGCACAGCCATCCGCCACCTTCACTCGCCCCGGTGGCAAACCGCCTCCACGCGGTTGCCGAAAGGATCTTTCAGGAATGCGGCGAAATAGGTGGGGTGGTAATGGGCCCGCAACCCGGGCGGGCCGTCGTCCGTGCCGCCGTGGGCGAGACCGGCCTCGTAAAAGGCGACGACCTGGGGCCGGGTGCTCGCCTTGAAACACCAATGACGGCGAGGGTCGGTATTGGCCTCCGCGGATTCGTAGATCGCCAGGAAGGTGTGGTAGTCCTCCCGTGCGCTGCAGCGCACGCCGTAGCCGATGGCGTCCGCCCGGTCGTAGACCTTGTCGACGCCGAGGGCCGCCATGGTCGCGTCGTAGAACGGTCGCGCCAGGGCGAGGTCCGGAACGGTAATCGAGACGTGGTCGAGCACGAACATGACTGCCTCCGAACAGCGCCTACCTGGGGTCTCGGGGTCCCGCCAGGGCAGTGAAGACACCCAGGCCGATGAACATGCCGCCCCCGAGGCGCCGGCCAAAGCGTCGGACACCACGAGCACGTGCCAGCGCAGGCGCAATCGCTCCCGCCGCCAGGGCATAGGCGCTGTCGGTGACCGCGGCGATGGCCACGAAGAGCGCGCCGAGCGCCATGGTCTGAAGCATGGGCGGCATCCCCGGGCTCAGGAATTGGGGCAGGAATGCAGCGAAGAAGACCGTGGTCTTGGGATTGAGCAGCGCGACGATGAAGCCGTCGCGGAAGATGCGGCCGAGGGGGGCGTCCCGATCCAGCGCGACAGGCGTCTCGTCCTGCGCACGATGCAGCATCCGGACACCGAGATACACCAGATAAAGGGCACCGGCGTACTTCACAATCATGAACGCCGCCGCCGAAACGGCAAACAGCGCCGCAAGACCAAGCGACGCGGCCAGCGCGTTGCCCAGGTTGCCAAGGGCGACGCCCGCCACCGACAGCAGCCCCGAGCGGCGGCCCTGGACCAGGCTTCGGGTCACGACGTAGAAAACCCCAGGGCCGGGCGTCAGCGCCAGCACCAGGCTCGCGAGCAGGAAGGCTGAGAACAGTGGCCAGGAAGGGGGCAGTTCGGTCATGGTCGAATTCCTAACGAGTTCCGCCGAGGAAGGCTGCATCGCGGCCTGACATCGGCTGGAGCAACATTAATTATGTGGTTGTTCGTTCATAAATCCCGTAGCCCCAAAATCCTTTTCCAGGCCTTGACGGACCAAGCCAGCCGCTCTTTTGTAGCTCCTTGGCGATGAAGTGGTTAATGAACCCATGACCAACAAGCAAAACATTCTGATGCTCCTCTGCCAGTTCAGCCAGTCGTTCCGCTGCTTGCCTTGCGCGCCTTCTTGCGTCGCTCAGAGACTCGCCATTTCTTGAGAAGCCAAATAGCCAAAAAAGCCTTAGGGTGTGTTCTCAATTAGGCCAACCAGATGAAGGCACACGCGAGATGAACGAACGACAGGAAGGACGATGCCAGTTTGTCGTAGCGCGTGGCGATACGCCGGAAGTGCTTGAGGCGAGCGAAGAAGCGTTCGATCAGGTTGCGGTCGCGGTAGAGATGGCGATCGAAGCTGCGCTGGGTAAGTCGATTGGAACGAGGCGGAATCACGGCTTGTGCGCCAGTAGCCTCGATCTTCGCCATGAAATG
>JAGXSN010000091.1 GCA_018333815.1 Sulfuritalea sp.
GAGCCAGTGGTCGATGGCCTTGCGCACCGGCGCGGGGTCCTGCCGGGCCAGGGCCGGCAGGACCAGGAGACAGCAGGCGACGAGGCCGAGAACGATGCGCATGGCCCTCATTGGAGCACGAATGCGTTGCGCGATTCGTCCGCGCAGCCGCGAATTACCGCCCTATTTCCGTTCGTGGCAAGAATTGCCGCCCGGGCCGGCAAACCTGCGCCCGTTTGCGGCCAACCCGAGGGCGTGGAATATGGCACGAACAATGCTAGGAGACCCTGCCGACGTTTTTTTTCTTTCTCGCCATGATCGACCGTCTCGACCAAGATGCAAGCCTCAACCTCCTGCGCAACGCGCTCGGCGCGCGTACGCATCGGCAGGAGGTGCTGGCCTCGAACATCGCCAATGCCGACACGCCGCACTACAAGGCGCGCGATGTCGACTTCAGGGCGGCGCTGCAGGCGGCGCTGGGCGGGCGTGGCGCGGCGGCGGCCCGGCCCGTGACGCTCGAGCGCACCCAGCCGGGACATCTGGCCGGAACCGGCGGCTCGCCCCACGCCGGCGCGCTGCGGTATCGGGCCGAGTATCAGGGAGCCGTCGACGGCAACACGGTGAACATGGATCTCGAGCGCGCCGCCTTCGCGGAAAACACCATCCAGCTCGAGGCCCTGCTCACTTTCATCAGCCGGCGCTTCGAGGGCCTGCAACGGGCCATCCAGGGACAATAGGCCAGCCAGTGAGCGACTTCAGAATCCTCTCCATCGCCGGTTCCGCCCTGACCGCGCAATCGGCCCGCCTCAACGCGGTGGCGAGCAATCTGGCCAACGCCGACAGCGTCGTCGGCGCGGACGGACAAGCCTACCGGGCCAAGCAGGTCGTTTTCATGGCGACGCCGGTCGAAGGCGGCGGCCTCGGCGTGCGCGTGACGCAGGTGGTGGAAAGCGCCGCCCCGCCGCGCCTGCAATACGATCCGGCCAATCCCGCCGCCAACGCCCAGGGCTACGTGACCCTGCCCAACGTGAATGTGGTCGAGGAAATGGTGAACATGATCTCGGCCTCGCGCGCCTACCAGACCAACGCGGAAGTGATGAACACCGCCCGGCAACTGATGGCCAGAACGCTCGCCATCGGCCAGTGAAGGAAGGAAAGCCATGACCCCCAGCGCAGTCGCCAACCGCCCGGCCGAACAGATCTACCAGAGTCTCAACGCCGCGCCCGCCAAAAGCGCCAGCGTGATCGATGCGGCCGAAAACCGCTTCCTCACCCTGCTGACGGCGCAGCTGAAAAACCAGGATCCGCTCAACCCGCTCGACAACGCGCAGCTGACCTCGCAGCTGGCGCAAATCAGCACCGTCAACGGCATCGAGAAGCTCAACGCCACGCTGCAAAAGCTGCTGGCGGGGATGGAAAGCTCCCAGGCCATGGAAGCCGCCGCCCTGGTCCAGCGCGGGGTGCTGGTGCCGGGTTCCAGCATGACCCTGGGCGGACAGGGCGGCGTCGGCGGCCTCGAACTCGCGCAGGCGGCCGACGCGGTGACGGTGACGATCAAGGACGGCAACGGCCTGGTCGTGCGCAGCCTCGGACTGGGCGCGCTCGGCGCGGGCGTGCACGCCTTCGTCTGGGACGGCAAGGCCGACGGCGGCGCCCCGGCGGCGCCCGGCAACTACAGCTACAGCATCGGCGCGCAG
This sequence comes from Sulfuritalea sp., assembly GCA_018333815.1. Taxonomy (GTDB): domain Bacteria; phylum Pseudomonadota; class Gammaproteobacteria; order Burkholderiales; family Rhodocyclaceae; genus Sulfuricystis. Next base: position 1,677 of record JAGXSN010000091.1, read on the forward strand.
ACGGGCGACAAGACCTCGACCCCGACCGCGCTGACCTACGGGGTGGTGCAGGCAGTCACCCGCAATCCCTCCGGCCTGACCCTCGAGGTCGGCGCGCTTGGCGCCTTCACCCTGGCCGACGTCAAACAAATCCTCTGACAGGAGAATTGCAATGTCATTTCAGCAAGGTTTGAGCGGACTGAATGCATCGTCGATGGCAATCGATTCGGTCAGCAACAACATCGCCAACGCCGGCACCATCGGCTTCAAGTCGGCGACGACGGCGTTCGCCGACGTTTTCGCCGCCACCATGGGCGGCGGCAACCAGATCGGCATCGGCACCTCGATTGCGGGCATCAATCAGCACTTCACCCAGGGCAACATCACCGTCACCAACAGCCCGCTCGACCTGGCGATCAACGGCCAGGGCTTTTACCGGCTCTCCAACGACGGCGCGATCACCTGGACGCGCAACGGCCAGTTCAACGTGGACAAGGATGGCTATATCGTGAATGCGGATGGCTCCCGGCTGACCGGCTACCTGGCCAACGCCAGCAACGTCATCGTTCCCTCCACGCCGGCCGAAATCTACATCAGCACCTCCGACCTGCAGCCCCAGGCGACCGGCGCCGGCGCCGGCGCGACCGGCCTCCAGATCGGGCTGAACCTCGACTCGCGCCAGGCGGTCATTGCCGCGGCCTTCAACGTGATGGACCCGACGACCTACAACAGCTCGACTTCGGCGACGGTGTACGACTCGCTGGGCAATTCCCATCTGCTCTCCCTGTTTTTCAAGAAGACCGGCTCGAACGCCTGGGATGTGTATACCACGCTCAACGGCGCGAATCTCTCCGGACCGAGCCCGATCGGCTTCGACAGCACGGGCGCCCTGGTTTCCCCCGCGACCGGCGTCGTCGCGCAGAGCTACACGCCGGCCCAGGTGGGCACCGGCGCGGCGGCCCTGAGTTTCCCGCTCAATCTGAGCGGGTCCACCCAGTATGGCAGCATCTTCGGCGTGAACATGATCACGCAGGACGGCTATACCTCGGGCCGTCTTTCCGGCCTGAGCGTGGCGGCCGACGGCACCATCCAGGGCCGCTACAGCAACGGCCAGACGCGCGATCTCGCCCAGGTGGTGCTTGGCAACTTCAACAACCCGAACGGCCTGACCTCCCTGGGCGGCAACCAGTGGGCGGAGACGGCCGACTCCGGCCAACCCCTGGTCGGGGTGCCGGGCTCGGGCTCGCTGGGCATGATCCAGTCGGCCGCGATCGAGGAGTCGAACGTCGACCTGACCCAGGAACTGGTCAACATGATCACCTTCCAGCGTATGTACCAGGCCAACGCGCAGTCGATCAAGACGCAGGATTCGATCATGCAGACGCTGGTTAATCTGCGCTGATGCGAGTCGGCGCTGACGGGACGGCACGATGGATCGCCTGATCTACACCGCGATGACCGGCGCCAGCGGCGTGCTGGCGCGCCAGGCCGCCGTGGCGCACAACCTCGCCAATGTCGCCACGCAGGGCTATCGCGCCGAGGAGCATCGCCTGCGCGCGGTGCAGGTGCAGACGCACAACGCGAGCCCCGCCGCCCTGCCGACGCGCGCCTTCGCCGTCGCGGCCAGCACCCACAGCGACTTCAGCGCGGGCGCGCTGGTCCATACCGGCGGGAGCTTCGACGTGGCCGTGCGCGGCAAGGGCTGGATCGCGCTGGCCCTGCCCGACGGCAGCGAGGCCTACACGCGCGCCGGCGGCCTCGAGATTTCCGAAAACGGCGTGCTGCAGACCAAAAACGGCATCCCGGTGCAGGGCGACGGCGGGCCGATCGCCATTCCGCCGGATTCGCGCGTCGCCATCGAGCGCGACGGCACGATCTCGGTGACCCCGCTGACCGGCGCGCAGAACATCGTCAATGCGGTCGGCCGCATCAAGCTGGTCGACCCCCCGGAAGCCGAACTGGTGCGCGGGCCGGACGGCCTGTTCCGCCTCGCCGCGGGTGAGGCGGCGCCGCAAGACGAGAACGTCCGGATCGCCTCCGGCTATCTCGAGAACAGCAACGTCAATCCGGTCGAGCAGATGGTCGCGATGATTTCCCTGGCGCGCCAGTTCGACATGCAGATGCGCATGATCACGACGGCCGAGCAAAACGACCGCGCGGCGACGCAAGTGCTCGCCCGCGCCTGATGAAAGGATGAACGCATGATCCGCTCCCTCTGGATCGCCAAGACCGGCCTCGATGCCCAGCAGACCCAGCTCGACGTCATCTCGCACAACCTCGCCAACGTCAGCACCAACGGCTACAAGCGCCAGCGCGCGGTGTTCGAGGACCTGCTCTACCAGAACCTGCGCCAGCCCGGCGCCCAATCGACGCAGCAGACCCAGGTGCCCTCGGGCCTGCAGATCGGCGTCGGCGTGCGCACCGTGGCGACCGAGCACATCCACACCCAGGGCAGCCTGCAGCGCACCGGCAATCCGCTCGACATGGCCATCAACGGCCAGGGCTTCCTCCAGATCCAGATGCCCGACGGCACGCTCGCCTACACGCGCGACGGCGCCCTGCAGCGCGACAGCACCGGCCAGATCGTGACCTCGAGCGGCTATCCGCTCGCGCCGGCGATCACCATCCCGGCCGATGCGATCAGCATCACCATCAGCCGCGACGGCATCGTCTCGGTGACCCAGACCGGCCAGCCCGCGCCGACCCAGGTGGGCAACATCCAGCTGGCCACTTTCGTCAATAACGGCGGCCTGCAGAGCATCGGCGAGAACCTGTTCGTCGAGACCGCCTCCTCCGGCACGCCGACGCCGAACACGCCGGGCGCCAACGGCGCCGGCCTGATCAACCAGGGCATGGTGGAAACCTCCAACGTGAATGTCGCCGAGGAGCTGGTGGCGATGATCCAGACCCAGCGCGCCTACGAGATGAACTCGCGCGCGATCCAGACCTCGGACAACATGCTCGGCCGGCTGACGCAATTGTGATAATCGTCATGAAATCCTGCGCACTCTTGCTCGGCCTGTCGGCCCTGCTGTTGAGCGGTTGCGTCGCCACCACGCCCGCGACGGCGATCCACCAGCCGATGACGGTCCGCCCCG
>JAGXSN010000092.1 GCA_018333815.1 Sulfuritalea sp.
GCTCGCCGTAAGGCGAGTCGCGGCGCCGTGCGCAGATCGGCAGGTAGGCGGCGGTGAAATGATCGCCGACGCTTTGCGTCAGCGCGAAGCAGCGCTCGAAGCCGCCTTCGTTCAGATCGTCGAAGAAGATGCCGCCGACGCCGCGCGGCTCGTTGCGGTGCTTGAGAAAAAAGTAATCGTCGCACCACTGCTTGTAACGCGGATGCAGTTCGCTGCCGAAGGGATCAAGGGCGGCCTTGCAGGCGCGGTGGAAATGCGCGCAATCTTCCGCGAAGCCGTAATACGGCGTCAGGTCCATGCCGCCGCCGAACCACCAGACAGGCGCCTCGCCTTCCTTCGTCGCGCTGAAGCAGCGCACGTTCAGGTGCGTCGTCGGGCAGTAGGGGTTGCGCGGATGCAGCACCAGCGAGACGCCCATGGCTTCCCAGCTGCGGCCGGCGAGTTCGGGCCGGTGCGCGGTTGCGGACGCGGGCATCCCGTCGCCGGTGACGTGCGAAAAATTGACGCCGCCGCGTTCGAAGAAGTCGCCTTCCTCGATCAGGCGGGAAATGCCGCCGCCGCCCTGCGGGCGTGTCCATGCGTCGCGCCGGAAGGGTTTGCCGTCGAAGCGTTCCAGCTCTCCGACAATGCGTTCCTGCAGGCCGGTGAAATAAGCCTTGACGGCAGCGCTATCGATCAACGCTTGATTGCCCGGAAACCAATATCGCGCCGGTATTGCATGCCGTCGAAGCGGATGCCGTCGGCGATCTCGTAGGCGCGCTTCTGGGCAGACTTCACCGTGTCGCCGAGTGCCGTGACGCACAGCACACGGCCGCCGGCAGTGACGACATGGCCGTCCTTCTCGGCGGTGCCGGCATGGAAGACGTGCGCAGCGGCCTCCGTCTTGCCCAGACCGGCGATGGCATCGCCCTGGCGCGGCGTGTCCGGATAGTTGTGCGCGGCGAGCACCACGCCGAGCGCGACGCGGCGATCCCAGTCGGCCTCGATCTTGTCGAGATGGCCGTCGATGGCGGCATCGACGAGATCGACCAGGTCGCTCTTGAGGCGCAGCATGATCGGTTGCGTTTCCGGATCGCCCATGCGGCAGTTGAACTCGAGCACCCGAATTGATCCACTCGGCGAGCCATCGGGCTTGATCATCAGCCCGGCATAGAGGAAGCCGGTGAACAGGATGCCGTCCTTCTCCATGCCGTGGATGGTCGGCATGATCACCTCGCGCATCACGCGCGCGTGGATCGCCGGGGTGACGACCGGCGCCGGCGAGTAGGCGCCCATGCCGCCGGTGTTCGGCCCCTCGTCGTTGTCCTTGAGGCGCTTGTGGTCCTGGCTGGTGGCGAGGGCCAGCGCATGATGACCGTCGGCCATGACGATGAAGCTGGCTTCCTCGCCGTCGAGGAACTCCTCGATCACGACCCGGCTGCCGGCGCTGCCGAGCTTGTTGCCGGCGAGCATGTCATCGATCGCGCGGTGCGCCTCGTCGGCGGTCATGGCGACCACCACGCCCTTGCCGGCGGCCAGGCCGTCGGCCTTGACGACGATCGGCGCGCCTTCGGCATCGACGTAGGCGTGCGCCTCGCCGGCATCGCTGAAGGTGCGGAACTTCGCCGTCGGGATGCCATGGCGCTGCATGAACTGCTTGGCGAAATCCTTCGAGCTTTCGAGCTGGGCGGCGGCCCGGGTCGGGCCGAAGATGCGCAGTTCCGCTGCGCGGAAGGCATCGACCACGCCGGCGGCGAGCGGCGCCTCGGGTCCGACGACGACGGCGTGGATGGCGTTGTCGCGGGCGAAGGCGACGAGATCGGGAATCGCCGTGAGCGGCAGGTTTTCCAGCCCGTCCTCGCGCGCCGTGCCGGCGTTGCCGGGCGCGACATAGATTTTCTGCACGCGGGGCGACTGGGCGAGCCGCCAGGCCAGCGCGTGCTCTCGGCCGCCGGAACCGATGACGAGGAGCTTCATGATAATTCCCTCAACTGCTTGAAATTACAGTTTGTGATTTCAAGCTTAGTGCCTGAAATGACGGAAGCCGGTGAACACCATCGCGATGTTCTGCTCGTCCGCCGCGGCGATCACCTCGGCGTCGCGCACCGAGCCGCCGGGCTGGATCACCGCCGTGGCGCCTGCCTGGGCCAGCACGTCGAGCCCGTCGCGGAAGGGGAAGAAGGCGTCGGAGGCGACTACCGAGCCGACCACGGTCAGCTTGTTGTTCTCGGCCTTGATCGCGGCGATGCGCGCCGAATCGACGCGGCTCATCTGGCCGGCGCCGACGCCGACGGTCATTGCGTCCTTGCAGTAGACGATGGCGTTGGACTTGACATGCTTGGCGACCTTCCAGGCGAACAGCAGGTCGCGCATCTCCTGCTCGGTCGGCACGCGCTGGGTGACGACCTTGATGTCGGCCTGCGTGATGCGCGCCTCGTCGGCGGTCTGCACCAGCAGCCCGCCGCCGACGCGCTTGAAGTCGAACTGGCCGCCGGTGCGACCGATAGGCACGACCAGCACGCGCAGGTTCTGCTTGGCGGCGAAGACGGCGCGAGCATCCGGCGTGATCTCGGGGGCGATGATCACTTCGGCGAACTGGCCGGAAATCGCTTCGGCCGCCGCCTTGTCGATGGCGCAGTTGAAGGCGATGATGCCGCCGAAGGCCGAGGTCGGGTCGGTGCTGAAGGCGCGGCGGTAGGCTTCTTCGGCCGTGGCGCCGAGGGCGATGCCGCAGGGGTTGGCATGCTTGACGATCACGCAGGCCGTCATGCCCTCGAATGCCTTCACGGCTTCCCACGCCGCATCGGCGTCGCCGATGTTGTTGTAGGAAAGTTCCTTGCCTTGCAGTTGTTCGTAGGAGGCGATGCTGCCGGCGACCGGGTTGGGTTCCTTGTAGAAGGCCGCCTGCTGATGCGGGTTCTCGCCGTAGCGCATGGTGTCCGCCTTGTCGAAGGCGAGCTGCAGGCGCGCCGGGAAGGTGGTCGGCCGGTTGTCGGCGTCGAGGCTGGTCAGCCAGTTGGCGATCGCGCCGTCGTAGCGGGCGGTATGCACGAAAGCCTTCTTGGCCAGCGCGAAGCGCGTGGCGTAGGAGATCGCGCCGCCGTTGGCCTTGAGTTCATCGATGATGCCGGCGTAGTCGGCGGGCTCGACGACGACCGCGCAGCCGCCTTTCTCGTTGCCGTGGTTCTTCGCCGCGGCGCGCACCATGGTCGGGCCGCCGATGTCGATGTTCTCGATCGCGTCTTCCAGCGTGCAGTCCTTCCTGGCGATGGTCTGCTGGAAGGGGTAGAGGTTCACCACGACGAGGTCGATGGTCGGAATGGCGTGCCTGGTCATCGTCGCTTCATGTTCCGCATTGCCGCGGATGCCGAGGATGCCGCCGTGCACCTTCGGGTGCAGGGTCTTGACGCGGCCGTCGAGCATTTCCGGAAAGCCGGTGTAGTCAGAAACGTCGGTGACGGCGAGGCCGGCGTCGCGCAGCAGCTTGGCGGTGCCGCCGGTGGACAGCAGCTTGACGCCGAGCGCGGCGAGCTTGCGCGCGAAATCGACCGCGCCCCGCTTGTCGGAAACGCTGATGAGCGCCTGGCTAACTTTAGCTCCGGCATGACTCCCGCTTGCGCGGGAGTTAGCCCGCACTGAAACTTCGCTTTGCTCGGTTTTCATGGGTGAGTTCTCAGGAAAGATTGTGTTCCGCAAGTTTTCTGCGCAGGGTGCTGCGGCTGATGCCCAGCATCTCGGCGGCAATGGTCTGGTTGCCCTCGGACTGCTTCATGACGACTTCGAGCATCGGTTTCTCGACGCTGGCGATCACCATGGCGTAGATCGCGTGCGGGGATTCGCCGTCGAGGTCGCGGAAGTAGCGGTTGAGGCTGCGGCGGACGCAGTCGCCGATTTCGGTGCTCATGCAGCCTCCCTGTATCGAATGGCGTCGTTGGCGCTGTGGTTGGAGTGAGCGAGGAAGAATTCGTCGGTGGCGGCCAGTTGCGCGGCCACATCCTCGAGCGGGTTCATCGTCTGGCGGAAGCGCGCCGCGCCGACGATGCCCCTGGTGTACCAGGAGATGTGCTTCCTGGCGATCTTCACGCCGGTGTCCTCGCCGTAGAAGGCGTAGAGGTCGGCGAGGTGGCCGCGCAGGATCGCGTGGATCTCGGCAAAAGTCGGCGCCGGCAGGACGGCGCCGGTATTGAGGTAATGCTCGATCTCGCGGAACAGCCACGGCCTGCCCTGCGCGGCGCGGCCGATCATCACCCCGTCGGCGCCGGTGTAGTCGAGGACGAACTTCGCCTTCTCGGGCGTCGTAATGTCGCCGTTGGCGATGACGGGAATCTTCACGCGCGATTTCACATCGGCGATGGTGTCGTATTCGGCACGGCCCTGATACTGGTCGGCGCGCGTGCGGCCGTGGATGGCGATGGCGCGCACGCCGGATTCCTGGGCGATGTGCGCGATGGTCGGGGCGTTCCTGTTTTCGCGGTTCCAGCCGGTGCGGAATTTGAGAGTGACCGGCGTGTCGGGCACGGCCGCGACGACGATCTCGAGAATCTGCGCGACGAGCGGCTCGTTCTGCATCAGCGCCGAGCCGGCCATGACGTTGCAGACCTTCTTCGCCGGGCAGCCCATGTTGATATCGATGATCCGTGCGCCGCGCTCGACGTTGTAGCGCGCCGCCTGGGCCAGCAGTGCCGGGTCGGCGCCGGCGATCTGCACGACGATCGGCTCGACCTCGCCGGCGTGGTCGGCGCGGCGGCGCGTCTTGGCGCTGCCGTAGAGCAGGGAATTCGAGGTCACCATTTCCGATACCGCGAGCCCCGCCCCGAGCTGCTTGCAGAGCTGGCGGAACGGCCGGTCCGTCACCCCGGCCATCGGCGCGACGAAAAGATTGTTCTTCAGCGGGAAGCCGAGATAGTCCATCGGGGAGCGGGGAAGGGGGGACGTGGGGGGAAGATTTTAACGGTTACCACCCTCTTGCGCCGAACATCATGCGACG
>JAGXSN010000093.1 GCA_018333815.1 Sulfuritalea sp.
GAAGCGGTCGGAAAGCGGGCCGCCGATCAGTTGGGCGCAGCCGAAGCCGATCACGAACAGCGAGAGCGTCTGCTGCACGGCCGCCGGCGTGACGGCGAAGTCCCGCGCGAGGTGCGGCAGCGAGGCCAGATACAGATCGGTCGACAGCGGCTGCAGCATCAGGCTGCCGGCGATCAGCCAGAGCAGGGTGGTGGGTGACATCATCGACTGAGGAGAGGGTGCGCCGCTTGTCACGGATGACGCTCGGCCGGTCGGGTCGCTGCCGTGCATGTTTTTGCCCGCCCCGGCAGTTTAAGCTCTATCATCGGCGAGCGCGGACCGGGGGTGTGGGGTGTGTTCTGCGAATCAGGATAAGGGAGGTCGAAAAATGAAAATGTCCCTGCGCAGGCTGATCGTTCTGGGGATGGGCGGCGGTCTGATTCTGGCGGTCATTCTCGGCGGCGCCGCGGTCTGGAACGGGCGCCAGGGCATCGCCCAGCTCGAGGAGTTGCAGGCGCAGGTGCTGGCGCCCGTGGTGTTGTTGGGCAGCATCGATCAGCGTTACAAGGATATCCGCTTTCGCCTGGTGGCCACGGCGTTCGGCGTGGTGCCCGCCGCCGGCTCGGAAAGCCGGCTGAAGGAGATGCGCACGGCGCTGCCCGACGAATGGCGGCGCCTGCAGGAAATCAACAAGTCGCAGAGCCTGTCGGCCGAGGAGCAGGAACTGTTCGCCAACCTGCACGCCGGCATCCAGGCGCTCGAGCCCCTGCTGGAACGCATCGCCCAGGCGTATGGGCAGGACGACCGCGTCGCCATGAGGTCGATACTGGAAAACGACTGGCCGATGGCCTACCGGGCCGTCAGCAAGCCGCTCGAGAATCTGGTTCCCGCCTACCAGTCGCGCGCCGAGCAGATGCTGGTGCAGGCGCGAACCGAGGCCAACCGGCGCGTGGCGTGGCTGGCGGGGATCGCGCTGGCGATGGTCGTGCTGATGCTGGCGACCGGAGTGTTCATGGCGCGCAGACTGCGGACGCGGCTGGCGATGGCGTCCGGGGTGGTGGAGGCGATCTCCCAGCTGGATTTCTCGAAGAATGTTGCCGTCGAAGGGAACGACGAACTCGCCACGCTGGTGCGCGAGTTGTTGGGCATGCAGGAAAAGGTGCGTGCCGTTGTGGGGCAACTCAAGACCCATGCGGAATCCCTCGGCGACATGTCGGCGCGCTTGTCGAATGTCAGCGCCGAGACGGCGAGCGTTTCCCATACCCAGTCGGATGCGGTCTCGGGCATGGCGGCGTCGATGGAAGAGCTTTCCGTTTCGATCGATCAGGTGGAAGGATTCGCCCAGGAGGCGGGCAAGGTGGTGCAATCCTCCGGCGCGCAATCGGAAAAGAGCGGCCATGTCATCCACGAGGCGGCAACCGAGATGTCGCATATCGCCGAGGCGGTCATGGCCACGGCGCGCAGCATCCGCGAACTGGAAAGTTTTACCGGCCAGGTTTCCGGCATCGTCAACATCATCAAGGACATCGCCGACCAGACCAATCTGCTGGCCCTCAACGCCGCCATCGAGGCGGCGCGCGCCGGCGAGCAGGGCCGCGGTTTTGCCGTGGTGGCCGATGAAGTGCGCAAGCTCTCGGAACGCACCGCCCAATCGACCGTGGAAATCACCGCGGTGATCACGAAAATCCAGCAGGGTGCGAAAGCCGCCGCGCACGAGATGGAAACCGGCGTGGCGCGCGTGGGCGAGGGGGTGCAGCTGGCGCACAAGGCGGGGGACAGCGTCAAGGACATCCGCAGCCATTCGGAGCGCATCCTGCATTCGGTAAGCGAGATCCATGCGGCCCTGAAGGAGCAATCGATGGCGGCGCGCGAGGTGGCCGCGGCGGTCGAGCGGATCGCCCAGGGCGCGGAAACGAACAGCGGCATGGTGCAACAGGTGGCTGGCTCGGCGGACGATCTCAAGGCAGTGGCAACGCAGATCAACCAGCTGGCGGCGAAATTCCGCACCAACTGAAGGGTCGGCGGGACGACGACTCCCGGCTCATCCGGGCCGGGTTTTCATCAGCCGGCTTTTCTCGCGCTCCCAGTCCTTCTGCTTCTCGCTTTCGCGCTTGTCGTACTGCTTCTTGCCCTTGGCCAGCCCGATCTCGAGCTTGACCCGGCCCTTGGCGAAGTGCAGGTTCAGCGGCACCAGCGCGTAGCCGGCGCGCTCGACCTTGCCGATCAGCCGGGCGATCTCGCGCCCGTGCAGCAGCAGCTTGCGGGTCCGCACCGGATCGGGCTTGACGTGGGTCGAGGCGGTGATGAGCGGGCTGATGTGGCAGCCGAGCAGCCAGACCTCGCCCGCCTTGACGATGACGTAGGACTCTTTCAGCTGCGCCCGTCCGGCGCGGATCGCCTTGACTTCCCAGCCTTCGAGCGCCAAACCGGCCTCGATTCGCTCTTCGATGAAGTAGTCGTGACAGGCCTTCTTGTTTTCGGCGATGCTCATGGCGGCGGGAGATGGCGACTGCAGCGGGGAACGTTAGAATTGCGCCATTTTAAAGCAGCGCTCGCCATGGCCATCGTCGAAAAGTCTGTATTGATCATGCATACGCCCGAGCAGATGTTCGCGTTGGTGGACCGGGTCGAGGATTACCCGCAGTTCCTGCCCTGGTGCGGCGGCGTCGAGGTGCTGGAACGCACCGCCGCCAAGACCGCCGCGCGCATCCATATCGACTATCGCGGCATCCGCGCCCATTTCGCCACCGAGAACGACAAGGAGCCGCCCCATCTCATGCAGCTGTCGTTCCGCGAGGGCCCGTTCCGCCGTCTCGACGGCCTCTGGCGCTTCACCCGGCTGGGCGACGCGGGCTGCAAGGTCGAGTTCCGCCTGCACTACGAGTTTTCCAGCCGCCTGCTGGAAAAAGCCCTCGGGCCGGTGTTCGGCCATATCGTCGACAGCTTCGTCGACTCCTTCGTCAAGCGCGCCCGGCAGATCCATGGCTGACACGATCCGCATCGAGGTCGTCTATGCCCTGCCCGAACATCAGGAAATCGTGGCGCTGGCCGTCAGCGCCGGAACCACGCTGCAGCAGGCCGTCGCAGCCTCCGGCCTGCTGGCGAAACATCCGCAGATCGACCTCGTCGGGGGCAAATTCGGGATTTACGGCAAGCTGGCCAAGCCGGACACGGTGCTGCGCGACCGCGACCGCGTCGAGATCTACCGCGCGCTGATCGCCGATCCGAAGGAGGTGCGCAAGCAACGCGCCGCCGCAGGGAAGGCGATGAAGAAGGGCGGCGGCGCGGCGGAGGCCGCCGAAGCCTGACGGCTAGCGCGCTGCCGGCGGCCCGCACCACGCGTCGACCGACTTGCGCGCCCGGGCGAGTTCCTCCGCCCGCGCAGCGCCTTCGAGGGCGAAGCGCTCGCCCTGTTCGTTGATGCCGAAACGGATCAGGCCCGACTCCAGCCCGGCCAGGTTGCTGCGGGCCCGGGTGCAGTTTTGCGCGCGGTTTTGCGCCGCGGCGCGATCTTCTGCGGGTTGTTTCGCCTCCTGTTGCACCCGCGCCTGCCTGTCCCGCTCCGCAAACTGGCGTTCGGCGGCCGCCTTGCGCGCCGCCGCGACGTCCTCCGTCTCGG
>JAGXSN010000094.1 GCA_018333815.1 Sulfuritalea sp.
TGCTGGCCGACACGGCGGCGCGCACCGTCGTCGCGCCGACCCAGTTGCCGGTCGGCGTGCTCACCGCGCTGATCGGCGTGCCGGTGTTCCTCTACCTCCTCGGGCGCAAGACGTGAACGCGATCCTCTCCGCCCGCAATCTCGCCGTCAGCGTCGGCCTGCACAAGGTCTGCCTGAATCTCGACCTCGATCTCGCGCCGGGCAGCCGGCTGGCGATCCTCGGCCGCAACGGCGCCGGCAAGTCGACGCTGTTGGCCACGCTCGCCGGCCTGCGCGCGCCCGACGCCGGCACGCTCCAACTCGCCGGCCGGAGCTATGCGGAACACGGCCCGCGCGCCGCGGCAAAACTGCGCGGCTGGCTCGGCCAGGACCGCAGCGACCCCTTCGCCAGCACCGTCCTCGATACCGTCCTGACCGGCCGCCACCCGCATCTCGGCCGCTGGGCCTGGGAGTCGGCCGCCGATACCGGCATCGCGCGCAGCGCGCTGGCGGCCATGGGGCTGGCCGGTTTCGAGCAACGCGAGGTGCATACGCTCTCGGGCGGCGAGCGCCAGCGCGCCGCCATCGCCGCACTGTTGGCGCAGGCGCCGTGTCTCTACCTGCTCGACGAACCGCTTTCCCATCTCGACCTCAACCACCAGATCGCCACGCTCGAATGCTTCGCGCGGCGCACCCGCGAGGACGGTGTCGCCGTGGCGCTGGTGCTGCACGATCCGAACCTCGCCCTGCGCTACTGCAACCAGGTCGTGCTGCTCTACGGCGACAGCCGCCACGTCGCCGGCCCGACGGCCGACATCGTCGATGCCGCGACGCTGTCGGACCTCTACGGCCATCCGCTCAAGCAGGTCGAAAACTTCTTCGTTCCGGAGTAAAAATGGAACATGCATGAACGCATGCAGCGCAAGAAGGAAGTCGTCGACGCAAAAGTCGGCGCCGCCGGGACGGCGCGCGGCCTCTTCCTGATCCATACCGGCAACGGCAAGGGCAAGTCTTCGGCCGCCTTCGGCGTGCTGGCGCGCGCACTGGGGCATGGCATGCGGGCCGTTGTCGTCCAGTTCGTCAAGAGCCGCTCCGATACCGGCGAGGAAGTCTTCTTCCGCGCGCAGCCGGACGTGCGTTGGCACGTCATGGGCGAGGGCTTCACCTGGGAGACGCAGGACGACGCGAAGGACGCCGCCGCCGCGCGCGCCGCGTGGGAAACGGCGCGGCAGGCGCTCGCCGACCCGACCGTCGATCTCGTCGTCCTCGACGAATTTACCTACGCGCTCAAATACAAGTGGCTGGCCATCGAGGACGTGCTGGCCGCCATCGCCGCACGGCCAGCGATGCAGCACCTGATCGTCACCGGCCGCGCCGCGCCGAAGGAATTGATTGAGGCGGCCGACACCGTCACCGACATGGTGCTGGTCAAGCACGCCTTCCAGAATGGCGTGCAGGCCATGCCGGGCATCGAATGGTAGCCACGCCCGCGCTGCCCGAACGTCACCTCGGCCTGCTGCCCGCCGCCGAGATTGCCGACCTCGACGCGCGCATCGAGCGCATGGCCGATCTGCTCGCGGCGACCGCGGCGGCGGCATTGCCCCCGCCAGTGGAATTCGCCGTCCCGCCAGCGCCGACTTTTCCCCGTTTGCTGGAAGGCCAGACCATCGCCGTCGCCCGCGACGCCGCCTTCTGCTTCCTCTATCCCGCCAACCTCGAATGCCTGGATGCGCTCGGCGCGCGGCTCGAATTCTTCTCGCCGCTGGCCGACGCGGTGCTGCCGGCTTGCGATGCCGTCTGGCTGCCCGGCGGCTACCCCGAACTGCATGGCCCTGCCATCGCCGCCAATACGCGCATGGCCGCTTCGCTGCGCGCGCATGTCGCCGCACACAAGCCGCTCCTCGCCGAATGCGGCGGCATGATGGCCTGCTTCGAAACGCTGCATGACATCGATGAAAAACCCCATGCAATGTTCGGCCTGATGCCAGGTGCGTCACGCATGCAGACCAAGCTCGCCAGCCTCGGCATGCTTGCGGCCGACCTGCCGGAGGGCCGGATCAACGGACACACCTTCCACTTCTCGCGCAGCGAAACGCCGCTGATTCCCCTGACAAGGGCCACCCGGCCGGACGGGCGCGAGAGCGAGGCGATCTACCGCACGGGACGCCTTACCGCGTCCTACATGCACTGCTACTTCCCGTCGAACCCTGCTGCGGCGGCGCGGCTGCTCCTGCCCGCGCCGGCGTCCGCCTGCGCGCTCAGGGAATCCCAGAGCGCTTCTATCAGTCGCAGTTTTCCGCTACCGGCATTTCGGCGATGTCGATGGTGTGGTTATTGGCCCCGGCGACAAGATGAAGGGCGATATGAAAAAATGATGCAGATCGCGCCGGGGCGCATGGAACCATCTCCCCCGGCCTGCTGTCCGAGCTCTGAGGAGACGCCGTGAATGCTTGCCGAAATCGTTTGTTCGCCTGGTTTGCCGGGCTGGTGCTGTTCATGATCGCGGGATCGTCGGCCGCCGACAGCATCGTGCTCGGCATGGGTTGTTTCTGGGGTGCCGAGAAGCGCATGGCCGAGTTGCCGGGCGTGATCGACGTCGAGAGCGGCTACGCCAATGGCGATGTGCCCGGCACCTACGAGGCCGTGCTGGCCCATGAAAAACGGCTGAAGGCAGGCAAGGCCGGCGGTCGCAACCACGCCGAGGTGGTCAAGGTCAGCTTCGACCCGGGGAAGGTCAGTCTCGAACAGGTGCTGGCGCGCTTCTGGGAAAGCCACGATCCGACGCAGGGCGACCGCCAGGGCAACGATATCGGCAGCAACTACCGCAGCGCGATCTACACCGTCAGCGCCGCACAACTCGCGGTCGCGCAACAGACCCGCGAGATCTACCAGGCGGCGCTCAAGGCCGCCGGCCGCGCTGCCATCACCACCGAGATCGCCCCGCTGAAAGCCTATTTCAAGGCCGAGGAATACCACCAGGATTATCTGAAGAAGAACCCCGACGGCTATTGCGGCCTCGGTGGCGCCGGCGTGAAATACCCCGGTTCGAAGCCGTCGGCCAAGGCGGTCCGGCCAAGCTCCCCCGCCAAGCCGCCGGACCCCAAGACACTCAATGCGAAACGCCAGTTGATCGTCTTTGAAGCCGAAGACTGCGCCTATTGCAAACGATTCAAGGCCGAGATCCTCGACGGCTGGACGGCGGAAGTCGCCATTGCCCGCACCATGAGTGCCGAATCCCCGGCGGGCTGGACGCTCGAAAAGAGCTTGTTCGCCACGCCGACCATCGTGTTGTTCGAGGGCGGCAAGGAAGTCTCGCGCTACACCGGCTACAACGGCGACAAAGCACGCTTCTGGAAGTGGCTGGGCTTCCACCTGCTCAGCCCGGAGCAGCGGAAGATTGCCTTCGAGCAGGGGACTGAGCATCCCGGCACCGGTTCGCATCTCGACGAGAAACGGCCAGGGACCTTCGTCGATCCGATCACCGGTGCGGCGCTGTTCCGCAGCGACACCAAGTTCAACAGCGGCACCGGCTGGCCGAGTTTCTTCAACCCCTTGCCAGGTGCGCTCACCGAGCATGTCGACAATTCCCATGGCATGCGCCGGGTCGAAGTCAGAAGCGCCAGTTCGGGAATTCACCTCGGTCACGTCTTCAATGACGGACCGCCGCCAACCGGCAAGCGCTACTGCATCAACGGTAACGTGCTCAAGTTCGTGCCTGACGCAGGCAAGTGACGCGGCTGCCCGTCATCGATCGGTTCTTCACCAGCAGCGGTTCAGAAAGTGTTCGGCAAAGCCGAATCCCTCGCCACGCTCGGGACCGCCACTTCGTGGCGTCCTGCGCCCTTCGGGCTTGTCGGCGCCGGCGGGACGGCGCCCGCCTACTGAACCGGCTGCGTTATTTGCGTTTGCCCCGTGCCATTTCGATCTGTGCGCAGAGCCGCGCCGCGCCCTCGACGAGGCGCGGCGTGTGGCGCTGGAGCAGGTCGGGCGGAATGAAGTAGAGGTTGTCGCGCCGCACGGCGGTCATGCCCGTCCATTGCCGCCAGTCGTCGAGCCATTCGGGACGCGCCTCGCCCATGCCGCTGGCGACGATGACTTCGGGGTCGGCGGCGATGACCGCCTCGACCGCCACCTTGGGCGCGAGCGGCTTGAGGTCGGCGAAGACGTTCGTGCCGCCGCACAGCCGGATGACATCCGAAATGACCTGGCCGCCGCCGACGGTCATCAGCGGCTGCTGCCAGATCTGGTAGAAAGTGCGCACCGCCGGTCGCGTGCCGTATTGCGTCCGCAGTTCGGCCAGACGCGTGCGGAACGCGTCCGCCGCCGCGCGCGCGGTCGCTTGCGTGCCGGCCAGTTCGCCGTAGCGTTCGAGCTTGGCGGCGACGTCGTCGATGCGCTCGGGCTGCGCGAGATAGACCGGGATGCCCAGCGCGCGCAGCTTGTCGATATGCGCCGGGCTGTTGCCGCTGGCCCAGCCGATGGCCAAGTCGGGCTTGAGCGCGGCGATGGCCTCGAGATCGAGCCGCGAATAGCCGCCGACGCGCGGGATTTTCCTGGCCGCCTCCGGATAGTCGCTGTAGTCGACCGCGCCGACGATCTTGCCGCCCGCGCCGGCGGCGAACAGCGTTTCCGTCGCGTGCGGCGCGAGGCTGACGATGCGGGAGGCCGGTGTTGCCAGGCGCACAGTGGTGCCGCTATCGTCCCGCACGACAATTTCCGCATGGACGGAAAAGCTCGCCAGGGCCAGAATCCAGGGCAGGGGGTTCATGCAATCTCCTTCAGGCAAGCGGTCAGCCGTTGCCATTGCTCCGCGCTTCCCGGCAGCCCGAAACGCAATGCCCGCGGCTCGGTGAACGCGCGCACGAGGATACCCCGCCGGGCGAGCGCCGCGAAAATGTCGGCGGCGCGCGGCGTGGCGACATATTGGAACAGCGCGGTGCCCGTCGGCGCGCCGAGACCCGACGCACGGAGCAGAGCGGCGAGACGCCGGCTGGCGGCACACAGGCGCTCGCGTTGCGCGGACTGCCAGGCGCAATCGGCCAGCGCCAGACGCGCGGCCCAGCGGGCGGGATGGCTGACGGCCCAGGGGCCGAGCGCTTCGCGCAACCGGTCCAGCAGTGCCGGCGCGCCGAACGCGCAGCCGGCGCGCGCGCCGGCCAGGCCGAAGAACTTGCCGAGCGAACGCAGGACGACGATGTTGTCGGCGGCGCAATTCGCCAGGGACTCGTCGGGTTCGGCATCGATGAAGGCTTCGTCGACGACCAGTTGCTTCACGCGGGCGGCGCGGTCGAGCAGAGCGGCGCGCGTGAAGCGCCGGCCGGTGGGATTGTTCGGGTTGCAGACGACGGCGTAGTCGCTCGGCGCCTCCCAGTCGACCAACGCATGGCCGGCGGCCTGCCAGGCGGCCGGGTGCTCGGCGTAGAGCGGCATCGGCATGGCGACGCGGCCGGCAGGCAGCAGGCGCGGCAGCCACTGGATCGCGGCTTGCGAGCCGGGCAGCATCAACAGGGCAGGCGCGCCGTAATAGTCGCGCGCCGCGGCTGCGAGGCCGTCCTCGTCCTCGGGCAGACGCTGCCAGATTTCGGCAGGCGGCACAGGGACGGGATACGGCCAGGGCGCGATGCCGGTGGACAGGTCGAGCCATTGCCCATGCGGAATGCCCCAGCGCCGCGCGGCTGCATGAATTCGGCCACCGTGTTCAAGCAAGGGCCAGGCTCCCCGCGGCGAACACGCCCAGCCACAGCCACTGGCCGCGCTCGACCAGCGCCACCGCGCGGCCGATGTCGGCGGCGGTGGGGGGCGCGCCAGCGCCCAGCGCCGGGCGATCCTCGTCCCGGCCGTGATAGATCGCCGTCCCGCCAACGCCGACTTTTAGCGCCCCGGCGCCCGCCGCCATCACCGGCCCGGCATTCGGGCTGCTCCACGCACTGGCCTGCGCGCGCCAGCAGGCCAGCGCGTTTTGCGTATGGCCGAGCAGGGCATAGGTCAGCGCGGTCAGCCGTGCCGGAACGTAGTTCAGCGCGTCGTCTATGCGCGCCGCCGCCCAGCCGAAGTGGAGGCGGCGCGCGTCCCGGTAGCCCCACAGGGCATCGAGCGTGTTGGCGAGGCGATAGAGCACCGCGCCCGCGCCGCCGGCGACGCAGAACCAGAACAGGGTACCGAACACCGCGTCGTTGCCGTTCTCCAGCACCGATTCGACGGCGGCCGTCGCCACGCCGGTTTCGTCGAGCTGCGTCGTGTCGCGCGAGACGATCAACCCGACGGCCTGGCGGGCCGCCGGCAGATCGCCCGCCGCCAGCGGCGCGGCCACCGC
>JAGXSN010000095.1 GCA_018333815.1 Sulfuritalea sp.
CGCCGCCGAGATTCTCGCCGGCCTGGGTTTCGCGCAAGCCGATCACGGCCGGCCGGTCGCGGAATTTTCCGGCGGCTGGCGCGTGCGGCTCAATCTCGCCCGGGCGCTGATCGCGCGCGCCGATCTGCTCCTGCTCGACGAGCCGACCAACCATCTCGACCTCGACGCCGTGCTCTGGCTCGAGGGCTGGCTCGGGAGCTTTTCCGGCACGCTCGTCATGATCTCGCACGACCGCGATTTTCTCGACGCCGTGGTCGGCCAGATCCTCCACATCGAAAACGGCGCCATGAGGCTCTACGGCGGCAACTACTCGAGCTTCGAGCGCACCCGCGCCGAGCGTCTCGCCCTGCAGCAGACGCTGCACGACAAGCAGCAGCGCGAGATCGCCCACCTGCACGCCTATGTCGAGCGCTTCCGGGCGAAAGCCACCAAAGCGCGCCAGGCGCAGAGCCGTCTCAAGGCATTGGCGCGGATGGAGCTCATCAGCGCGGCGCATGTCGACACGCCGTTCTCGTTCCGTTTCCGCGAGCCCGAGGGCGTGTCCGATCCCCTGCTGACGATCGAGGGGGCGAAAGTCGGTTATGAAGCCGCGAGCGGCGCCGGGACGCCGATCCTTTCCGACGTGCGCCTTACATTGCGCCCCGGCAGCCGCATCGGCCTGCTGGGCAGGAACGGCGCCGGCAAGTCGACGCTGGTCAAGCTGCTGGCCGCCGAAATCGCGCCCAGCGCCGGCAAGCGCCTGGCGGGCCGCCACCTGAAGATCGGCTACTTCGCCCAGCACCGGATGGAATTGCTGCGGCCCGACGAAAGCCCCTTGCAGCACCTCGCGCGGCAGGAACCGCAGACGCGGGAACAGGAATTGCGCGACTACCTCGGCGGCTTCGACTTTCGCGGCGATCAGGCTTGCGCGCCCTGCGGCAATTTTTCCGGCGGCGAGAAGGCGCGGCTTGCCTTGGCGCTGATGATCCGCACGCGCCCCAACCTGCTGCTGCTCGACGAGCCGACCAACCACCTCGACCTCGAGATGCGCGAGGCGCTGACGCTCGCCCTGCAGGAGACCGAGACGGCGGTGGTGCTGGTCTCGCACGACCGCCACCTGCTGCGCACCACGGCGGACGAATTATGGCTGGTGGCGGATGGCCGGGTAACGCCCTTCGCCGGCGATCTCGACGATTACGCGACCTGGCTGGCGCAGCGCCGCGCCGCGGCGCAACCGGCCGCCGGGCAGTCGTCGCAGCGCGAGCGGCGCGGCGAAGAGCGCGCGGCGAAGAAGTCGGCTGCGGCAGGACGGCGCAGGCTGGAAAAGGAGGCTGAGCAGCTGGAGCGGCAGCTCGCGCTCTGGCAGGCGGAAAAGTCGGCGCTGGCGCGACGGCTCGCCGACCCGACGGTCTATGCCGACCACGCCGTCGCGAACGATCTTGTCCGCCAGGATGCCGAACTGGCCTGGCGCGTCGAGGCGGCGGAAACGCGCTGGCTCGAAGTCCATGAACTGCTGGAGGCGAGGGCCGCCGAGTAGAATCGCCGCTTTGGCCTCAGGGAGTTCGCCGTGCAGCTGGTGTGTCTGGACCTCGAAGGGGTGCTCGTGCCCGAAATCTGGATTGAATTCGCGCAGCGCACCGGCATTGCCGAGCTCAGCCGCACCACCCGCGACGAGCCGGACTACGACAAGCTCATGCAGTACCGGCTGGCGCTGCTCAAGCAGCACCGGCTCGGCCTGCCCGACATCCAGCAGGTGATTGCCGACATGGGGCCGTTGGCCGGCGCGCGGGATTTTCTCGACGCGCTGCGCCGCGACTATCAGGTCATCATCCTCTCCGACACCTTCTACGAATTCGCCATGCCGCTGATGGCGCAGCTCGGTTTCCCGACGCTGTTCTGCCACCGGATGGAAGCGGACGCCGACGGCTGGGTGGTCGATTACCGCCTGCGCATGCCGGACCAGAAGAAGGAATCGGTGCGGCGCTTCAAGGAAATCAATTTCAAGGTGATCGCCGCCGGCGATTCCTACAACGACACCGCGATGCTGAGCGAAGCGCATGCCGGGATCCTGTTCCACCCGCCGCGGAACGTCATCGACGAGTTCCCGCAATTCCCGGTGACGATGAATTACGCCGAACTGCGCCGCGAGATCGACAGGGCGTCCGAGCGCATCTGACATGCACGGGGACCGCTTCTACACCCTTGCCGCCTCCTGCCCCGACCGCACGGGCATCATCGCCCGCGTCACCGGCTTCATCGCCGCACACCAGGGCTGGATCCTCGAATCGAGCTTCCATGCCGACGACACGGACCGCCGTTATTTCATGCGCCTCGAGATCAAGGCCGACTCGCTGCCCTTCATGCTCACAGAGTTTCGCCAGCGCTTCCGCCCAATCGCCGCCGAGCTGGAAATGGACTGGAAGATCACCGACAGCGCGGTGAAGAAGCGCGTGGTGGTTCTCGTCTCCAAGCAGGAGCACTGCCTCTACGACCTGCTGGCGCGCTGGCAGGCGAAGGAACTCGACATCGAGATCCCCTGCGTGATCTCGAACCACGAGTCCTTCAGGGGTTTCGTCGAGTGGCATGGCATCCCCTTCCATCATGTACCGGTCACGGCGGAGAACAAGGCACAGGCCTGTGCCGAAGTGCGGCGGCTCTACGAGGAATCGCGCGGCGACACCATGGTGCTGGCGCGCTACATGCAGATCCTCTCGCCCGAGATCTGCGCCGCCTTTCCCGGCCAGATCCTCAACATTCACCACAGCTTCCTGCCCAGCTTCGTCGGTGCGAAGCCCTATCACCAGGCCTTCCGGCGCGGCGTCAAGCTGATCGGCGCGACCTGCCACTACGTGACCAGCGAGCTGGACCAGGGGCCGATCATCGAGCAGGACGTGATCCGCATCGACCACTCCGACTCGCCCGACGACATGGTGCGCTACGGCAAGGACATCGAGAAGACCGTCCTCGCGCGCGGCTTGCGCTACCACCTCGAGGACCGCGTCCTCGCGCACGGCGACAAGACCGTGGTTTTCCGCTGATCAAAAAAACGGGCGTTCCCGAGGGAACGCCCGAATCCACTTTTGGGTAGGAGGAAGAATCAGTAGTGGTAGGCCGACTCGCCGTGCGACGCGATGTCGAGGCCTTCACGCTCCTCGTCTTCCGGCACGCGCAGCCCGACCAGCACATCGACGATCTTGTAGCAGACGAAGGCAACGATGCTGGACCAGACCACTGCGACGCCCACGCCCCAGAGCTGGCTGGTGACCTGCGCAACCATGTTGAACTCGCCGACGGCATTGGTCACGTAGTCATACACGCCGGTGCCGCCAAGGGCCGGGGAGACGAAGACGCCGGTGAGGATGGCGCCGAGGATGCCGCCCACGCCATGCACACCGAACACGTCGAGCGAATCATCCGCGCCGAGCATCTTCTTCAGGCCATTCACGCCCCAGAGGCAGAGCACGCCCGCCAGCAGACCGATGACGATCGCCCCCATCGGGCCGACGAAGCCGCAGGCCGGGGTGATCGCGACCAGGCCGGAGACCGCGCCCGAAGCGGCGCCCAGCATCGAGGGCTTGCCCTTGACCAGCCATTCCGCGACCATCCAGGACAACGTCGCGGCGGCCGTGGCAGCCAGGGTGTTGACCATCGCCAGCGCAGCCAGGCCGTTCGCTTCGAGGTTGGAACCGGCGTTGAAGCCGAACCAGCCCACCCACAGCAGCGCGGCACCGACCATGGTCAGCGTCAGGCTGTGCGGGGTCATCGGCTCCTTGCCGTAACCGACGCGCTTGCCGATCAGGAAGGCGCCGACCAGGCCGGCCATGGCGGCGTTGATGTGCACCACCGTGCCGCCGGCGAAGTCGAGCGCGCCCTTGGCCCAGAGGAAGCCGGCGCCGGCAACCACCTTCTCCAGCGCGGCCGCGTCGGTGATCGCATCGGGACCGTCCCAGTACCAGACCATGTGCGCCATCGGCAGGTAGCTGAAGGTGAACCACAGCACCGAGAACAGCAGCACGGCGGAAAACTTCATGCGCTCGGCGAAGGCGCCGACGATCAGGGCCGTGGTGATGGCGGCGAAGGTGGCCTGGAAGACGACGAAGCTCAGTTCGGGGATGTAGACCCCCTTGCTGAAGGTGGCCGCCAGCGATTCGGGTGTCACGCCCGAGAGGAACAGCTTGTCGAAGCCGCCGATGAAGGGGCTGCCGCCGGTGAAGGCCAGGCTGTAGCCGTAGATCACCCAGAGCACGCTGATCAGCGAGAAGATGACGAATACCTGCATCAGCACCGAGAGCATGTTCTTGGCGCGGACGAGGCCGCCATAGAACAGCGCCAGGCCGGGGATGACCATCAGGATGACCAGCACGGTGGCGATCATCATCCACGCCGTGTCGCCCTTGTTGGGGACGGGGGTCGCCGCCACGGCGGCGGCGACGGCGGCAACGACTTCCACTGTTTCGCTCATGACGAATTCTCCTTAAAGGGCATCCGTGCC
Source organism: Sulfuritalea sp. (assembly GCA_018333815.1). Lineage (GTDB taxonomy): Bacteria > Pseudomonadota > Gammaproteobacteria > Burkholderiales > Rhodocyclaceae > Sulfuricystis. Next base: position 4,472 of record JAGXSN010000095.1, read on the forward strand.
GGTTTCGCCGGTGCGGATGCGCACGACCTGTTCGAGGTCGAAGACGAAGATCTTGCCGTCGCCGATTTTTCCGGTGCTGGCGGCCTTCTCGATCGCTTCGATGGTCTGGTCGAGCAGTTCGGACTTGATGGCTGCCTCGATCTTTACCTTGGGCAGGAAATCGACGACGTATTCGGCGCCGCGATACAGTTCCGTATGCCCCTTCTGCCGGCCGAAGCCCTTGACTTCGGTGACCGTGATGCCCTGCACGCCGACGGCGGCGAGGGCCTCACGCACCTCGTCAAGCTTGAACGGCTTGATGATGGCGGTGACGAGTTTCATGATTTCTCCTTGAAAAGAGGCGGTCGATTAGAAGGTCTTGCCGAAGGTCAGCAGCAGGCGCTCCTTGCCGAGATCCTTGCCGAAGGGGTTACGGTAGGGCTGGCCAGGATCACCTTTTGCGTCAGTGCCGACGTAGGCCAGGCCAACTGTGCCGAAGCCGACATCCTTGGTCACGCCAAGCTTCCAGTCGGTATAGGACGCATCGCTGAGGCGCTTGATCTTCTGGTGGCCAAGGTGGGCGTTGATGCCCCAGCCGTCGCCGAGGTCGTAGGCGGCATTCAGCTCGAGGTAGTCGCTGCCGCGTGTTTTTTCACCGCCGGCGCCGACCCAGCCGAAAATGTGGCTGGAAACGGTATAGGAATACTTGGCGGACAGCCACTTCCAGCCGAGGCCGACATAGACTTCGGTGGTGTCGGCGTCGGTGAACCCGCCCGGGAAGGCGCCCGGGTAGTTGTAGGTCAGCACGCCGACGTCGTAGCCGAAGTCGTTGGCGAACGTGCCCTTGTAGCCGCCATAAACGTCCAGTTCGATACTCGAACTGATACCGCCGAGATCGGACAGCCAGGAGATGTTGGAGCCCCAGATCCCGGCATAGAGGCCGCTCCTGTGCGCGTAGTCGAATCCACCCTGCAGCGCCGGCTTGCGATTGGTTTGGCCGATGCCGCGGTAGATGTATTCGGAAGCCAGCGTGAGGTTGCCGGTAAACGTGTGTTCCCGCGCAGGATCGGCCGCGACCGCGACGAGCGGGGAAGAAAGGGCGCCGGCAACGGCGAGAGCGACGAGTTTTTTGTTCATGGCGCAGTCTCCAAAGTGGTTGCGGAAAGGAAAACTCCGGAACCTGTCCTGCACTTAGCGTGCCAGTCAGAAATATGCTCTGATAAACAAACGGATAGGCCATTTGTGCCCTGCCTTTGGTCTGTTGTCGCGCGAGAACTCCGCACTGCTTTGATTCATTGGCGTTTGGCGATGCACCATACAAGTGCGCGGCCTGGCACTCCGCGGGGAATTGCGGATGACATGGTGCGCGGTGCTACACTGGCCGCATACATTTCATTGAGGCCATCATGCTCGACCCGAAATTTTTCGAAGACATCAGCGCCCGAATTTCCGCGGCGCTCGCGGCCACCCCGGCGGCCGACATCGAAAAGAACCTGCGCGCCATGCTGACGGCGCAATTCGCCAGACTGGATCTGGTGACCCGCGAGGATTTCGAGATCCAGAAGGAATTGCTTGCCCGCGCGCAGGCGCGCCTGGCGCAACTCGAGGCGCGTCTCGCCGAACTCGAGGCCCAGCGCAAGACCTAGATGGCGCTGGCCGTCCTGAGGAGCCGTGCCCTCGCCGGGCTGAATGCGCCCGAGGTCGCGGTCGAGGTGCATCTGGCCAACGGCCTGCCGTCGTTCACGCTCGTCGGGCTGCCCGAGACCGAGGTCAAGGAAGCGCGCGACCGCGTGCGCGCCGCGCTTCAGAACAGCGGCTGCGAGTTTCCCGCCAAGCGCATTACCGTCAATCTTGCGCCGGCCGACCTGCCCAAGGAATCCGGCCGCTTCGACCTGCCGATCGCGCTGGGCATCCTGATCGCCTCGGGTCAGATCGAGGCGCAATCCTTGGAGGGCCACGAGTTCGCCGGCGAACTGTCCCTGTCCGGCGAACTGCGCCCGGTGCGCGGCACGCTGGCGATGTGCCTGTCGGCAGCGGGCGCCGGACGGGCGTTCGTGCTGCCGCAGGCTTCCGCCGCCGAAGCGGCGCTGGTCGGCGCGGCGACGATCCTGCCGGCGCGCGGCCTGCTCGACGTCTGCGCGCATCTGACCGGCGCCGTGCCGCTCGCGCCGCATGCGGGCGCCGTCCCGCCAGCGCCGACTTTCGTGCCCGACCTGTCCGAAGTCAAGGGGCAGCTGCCGGCCAAGCGCGCGCTGGAAGTCGCCGCGGCCGGCCAGCATTCGCTGCTGATGAGCGGCCCGCCCGGCTCGGGCAAGTCGATGCTGGCCCAGCGCCTGCCCGGCCTGTTGCCGCCGATGACCGATCAGGAGGCGCTCGAAAGCGCGGCGGTGCATTCGCTGGCCGGCAGCTTCGACGTTGCCCGCTGGGGCCGGCGGCCGTTCCAGGCGCCGCACCATACGTCGTCGAGCGCGGCGCTGGTCGGCGGCGGCGGCGTGCCGCGCCCCGGCGAAATCTCGCTCGCCCACCACGGCGTGCTGTTCCTCGACGAACTGCCCGAATTCGAGCGGCGCGCGCTCGAGGCCCTGCGCGAGCCGCTCGAGACCGGCCACATCCGCGTCTCGCGCGCGGCGCGGCGCGCCGA
>JAGXSN010000096.1 GCA_018333815.1 Sulfuritalea sp.
CCGATGCCGACGAAGAACAGGCCCAGCAGCACATCGCGAAACGGCCGGATGCTGGATTCCACCTGGTGCCGGAACTCGGTCTCGCCGAGCATCATGCCCGCCAGGAAGGCGCCGAAGGCCAGCGATAGTCCCAGGCTATGGGTCGTCCAGGCGGCGGCCAGCACCACCAGCAAGACCGTGAGGGTGAACAGCTCGGCGGAGCGGCGCGCGGCGACCATGTGGAAGAACGGGCGCAGGGCCCAGCGCGCGGCATAGAACACCAGGGCGAACGCCAGCATCGCCTTGGCCATCGCCCAGGCCAGTTCCCCGGCGAGCCCGCCCATGCCGCTGGCCGCGCCCAGCACGGGAATGAGGATCAGGAGGGGCACGGCGGTGACATCCTGGAAGACCGAAATGGCCATGCCCAAGCGGCCGTGCGGGGTGGCGTCCTCGCCCTGCTCGGCCAGCTGGCGGGCGATGATGGTGGATGAGGACTGCGCGAACACGGCGCCGATGACGAAAGCCACCACCGGATTCATGCCTGCCAGCCACAGCAATGCGGTGACGATGGCCGTCGTCAGCGCGACCTGCGCGGTGCCGAGGCCGAGGATCTGGTGACGCATGGCATGCAGTTGCGGCAGCGAGTAATTGAGTCCGATGGTAAAGAGCAGGAATACCACGCCGAACTCGGCCAGCGCCTTGAATTCCGGGACATGCACGGTCGGCCCGGCGGTGTGGGGCCCGAGGATCAGACCCACCAGCAGGTAGCCGAGGCTGGAAGGAATGTGGAGCCGCTGGAAGGCGACCATGACCGTCACGGCCACGGCCAGAAGCAGGATGATTTGAACCAGATGATCCATGATGCCCGGGGCTCAGACGCTTGCAGAGGGTGGCGGGTGGCGGGCTGGCAGACTCTTTTCGCGCGGCACCCCCGCCAGGGTCCAGTGTATATGCGCCCACTGCCAAAAGTCGGTTCCGGCGAGACGGCCCGCCGGCGCGGGCATGCCGAGAAAGGTGGCGGCGGCCCGCAGCGCCGGCCAGGGGTCGCGCGCGTCGACCGGCGCGGCACGGGTCTGCTTGGAGAGCTTGCGGCCTGCGGCATCGAGCGCCACCGGCAGGTGGGCATACTGCGGCGTCGGCAGGCCGAGCGCCCGTTGCAGATGGATTTGCCGCGCGGTCGAATTGATCAGGTCGGCGCCGCGCACGACATGATCGACGCCCTGGTCGGCGTCGTCGACCACCACCGCCAGCTGATAGGCGTACGGACCGTCCGCCCGCAGCAGCACGCCGTCGCCGGCCGCACGCGGCAGATCCTGGTGCTGCGGTCCCTGCACCAGGTCGTCGAACCCGATTTCGCCCGTCACGCGCAGGCGCCAGGCGCGCGCCCGTCTCCCCGGCGGCAGGCCGTCGCGGCAGGCGCCCGGATAGACCGGCGCGCCGTCGCTGCCGGCCGGCGCGCCGGCCAGCTCGGCGCGCGTGCAAGCGCAGGGATAGGCGGCGCCCAGCGCCTTGAGACGGTCGAGAACCTCGGCATAGCGCCCGCTCCGCCGGCTCTGCACCATCACCGCGCCATCCCAGGCGAAGCCGCAGGCCTCGAGCTGGCGCAGGATTGCGGCGGCATGCTCCGGGCGGCAGCGCGGCGCATCGACGTCCTCGATGCGCAACAGCCAGCGGCCGCCGCGCGCGCGGGCTTCCAGACAGCTGCCGAGCGCCGCGACCAGCGAGCCGAAATGGAGCGGGCCGGTGGGCGAGGGCGCGAAACGGCCGACCGGCACGGCCGGGAGGTTCATGGGCGATTCCGTAGTAGCATGACCGGCCTATTCTTCCACAGCCCGGTCACACCCATCATGGCCACCCTCCAGCTCACCTCGGACAATTTCAAGGACGTCATCGGCAACAACGACATCGTCATCGTCGATTTCTGGGCGGAGTGGTGCGGCCCCTGCCGTTCCTTCGCGCCGACCTTCGAGGCCGTGGCGGACCGGCACCCGGAAATCGCCTTCGCCAAAGTGAACACCGAGGAAGAGCGCGAGCTGGCCGCCGGTTTCAACATCCGTTCGATCCCGACGCTGATGGTATTCCGCGAGCAGGTGATCCTCTACGCCGAGGGCGGCGCCCTGCCGGCCGCTGCCCTCGACCAGCTTGTCGAGCAGGTGAAGGCGCTCGACATGGACCAGGTGCGCGCCGAAATCGCCGCCGAGGAACGGCAGCCCTCCCAGTAACTGCGCTCAGTCGAGCGCCTCGCCCCACGCTGCGCGGTAGGCCTGCGCGATTTCCGCGCGCGTGGCCCGGTGGTTCTGCCCGCCGCGCCAGGCGATTTTGATGCTTCCCATCAGCGCCGCGAGACGGCCCGTCTTCTCCCAGTCCCAGCCGCGCGCGATGCCGTAGAGCAGCCCGGCGCGGTAGGCGTCGCCGCAGCCGGTCGGATCGACGATCTGCTGCGCCGGCACCGCGGGAATGTCGATCACCTGGCCGTCCGCATGGATGCGCGAACCGCTCGCGCCCAGCGTGACGGCCAGCGCCCGAACCTCGCGCGCCAGTTCCGCGAGCGGCCTGCCGGTGCGCTCGACCAGGAGCTTCGCCTCGTAGTCATTGACGGCGCAGTAGTCGGCCAGGCGCAGGAATTCCAGCAGTTCCGCGCCGTCGAACATCGGCAGGCCCTGGCCGGGGTCGAAAACGAAGGGGATGCCGAGTGCGCCGAACTGACGCGCGTGCTGCAGCATGCCGTCGCGACCGTCCGGCGCGACGATGCCGAGCGTCACGTCGCGCGCGTCGCCGATCCGATTCAGATGCGAGAAGTTCATCGCGCCCGGGTGGAAGGCGGTGATCTGGTTGTCGTCGAGATCGGTGGTGATGAAAGCCTGCGCCGTGAAGGTTTCGGGCACCTGCCGGACGTGCTGCACCGGCAGGCCGAGCTGCCGCATGCGGGTCAGATAGGGACCGGCATCGTCCCCCACCGCGGCCATGGCGAGCGGCGCTCCCTCCAGCAGCCGGAGGCTGTAGGCGATGTTGCCGGCGCAACCGCCGTATTCGCGCCGCATGTCCGGGACCAGGAAGGCGACATTCAGGATGTGGATCTGCTCGGGCAGGATGTGGCGTTTGAAGCGATCCTTGAACACCATGATGGTGTCGTAGGCGAGCGAGCCGCAGATGAGGGTGTGCATGGCGATGCGATCAGGGGAAAAAGAGATAGAGACGGTAGCCGACCGCGGGCAGGTTGTCGGTTGCCAGGTGCAGCCGGAGGGCGAGATCGCTGCGCGCAGCGAAGCCCTGAGCCGCGACCGCACCCGGCGGCAGGTAGTCGGGCGGCGCCAGCACCTTGCGCACCAGCGCCACATCCCGCGCGTCGGTGAGGGTCAGCTCGAGATGGGGGAAATCCTGGGCGAAGGGAGCGCTGTTTTTCAGGGTCGCCGTCAGCAGCAGGGTCTCGCCTTCGGGCGCGAGGTCGGAATTCTCGATGCCGATCAGGTCGGGTCGGGCAGGGCGCGCCAGGGTGCAGCCGATGAGTTCGCATGCCGCGACCAGTGCCGGCCGCAGCGCGGGTGCGAGGAGCGCGATTTCGCTGCGAAAGGTGTAGGTGAGTTGCCCGAGGGCGACCAGCAGCAGAACGAAGATGCCGCCGATCCAGGGCCAGCGCCGCGGC
>JAGXSN010000097.1 GCA_018333815.1 Sulfuritalea sp.
ACTCGTCGAGAACGGCCGCAACGGCCTGCTCGCCGCGCCCGGCAACGTCCCCGCCTTCCTCGCCGCCAGCGCGAAGCTGGCGCGCGACCTGGAAGCCGCGGACTGGCGCGCCGCGTGCGCCGCCAGCGTCGGCCATCTCGGCTGGGACAAGATCCACGACCGCTACGCGGAACTGCTCCACGGCATCGCGGCCCGTCCCCCGGACGGCGCCGGCGCCATCCTGCCCGCACCGACTTTCGGGCTTTAGCCCGCGCCCGACAGGACTTCCTCGGCCTGCCGGTCGGCGTGATAGCTCGAGCGCACCAGCGGCGCGCTCGCACAATTGCCGAAGCCCATCTGCTCCGCCTCGGCCGCGTACATCCCGAAGACATCCGGATGCACGTAGCGCGTGACCGGCAGGTGGTGGCCCGAGGGCGCGAGATACTGGCCGATGGTGAGCATCTCGACGCCGTGGGCGCGCAGGTCGCGCATCGTGGCGAGGATTTCGGCGTCGGTCTCGCCGAGGCCGACCATCAGGCCGGACTTGGTCGGGATCGCCGGCAGGCGCCGCCGGAATTCCTGCAGCAGCCTGAGCGAATGCGCGTAGTCGGCGCCCGGGCGCGCCTGCCTGTAGAGGCGCGGCACGGTTTCGAGGTTGTGGTTCATCACGTCCGGCGGGTCGGCGGCGAGGATGGCGAGCGCGATGTCGAGCCGGCCGCGGAAGTCGGGCACGAGGATTTCGATGGTCGTTTGCGGCGAAGCGGCGCGGATCGCGCGGATGCAGGCGGCGAAGTGGCCGGCGCCGCCGTCCTTCAGGTCGTCGCGGTCGACGCTGGTGACCACCACATACTTGAGCTTCATTGCCGCGATGGTGGCGGCGAGTTTTTCCGGCTCGGCGGGATCGGGCGGCAGCGGCACGCCGTGGCCGACGTCGCAGAAGGGGCAGCGGCGCGTGCACAGGTCGCCGAGGATCATGAAGGTCGCCGTGCCCTTGCCGAAGCATTCGCCGATGTTCGGGCAGGTGGCTTCCTCGCAGACGGTGTGCAGGCCGTGATCGCGCAGGATCTGCTTTACCGCGCCGAAGCGCGCCGCCGAGTTGCCGGCTTTTACACGAATCCACTCCGGCTTTTTCAAAGGGATCGCGGGAACAACCTTGATGGGGATGCGCGCGGTCTTGGCTTCGCCTTTCTGTTTCTCGCTCATAGCGCTCTCTGCAATTGGGCAGCCAGTTTAGCGCCCACGTTTTCCACGTTCGCGGCAGGGCCGTGGTGAACGTGGGCGCTCAACTGGGTGACCGCCATGCCGGGGTAGCCGCAGGGATTGATCGCGGCGAAGGGCGCCAGGTCCATCGCCACGTTGAGCGCGAGGCCGTGATAGCAGCAGTTACGCTTCACCTTGAGCCCCAGCGCGGCGATCTTCGCTGCGCCGACGTAGACGCCCGGCGCACCGGCCAGTCGCTCCGCCGCGATGCCGTAGCCGGCGAGCAGGTCGATGACCGCCTGCTCCATGCGATGGACCAGCGTCTTGACCGTGAGACCGCGAAGCTTCAGGTCGAGCAGCAGGTAGGCGACGAGCTGACCGGGGCCGTGGTAGGTGATCTGTCCGCCGCGGTCGATCTTCACCACCGGAATGCCGATGTCGCGCAGCAGGTGTTCCGGCTTGCCCGCGAGGCCCTGCGTAAACACCGGCGGGTGCTCGCAGAGCCATAGCTCGTCTGGCGTGGCTTCATCGCGCGCGGCGGTGAAAGCCTGCATCGCGCGCCAGGTCGGTTCGTAGTCGACCCGGCCAAGCGTACGGATCACAAAACGATTTTCACCCACGGATGGCTGGTCAGTTCGCGGTAGAGCGCGTCGAGCTGGGGCTTGGAGGTCGCGCGGATCGTGCAGGTCAGCGACAGGTAGTTGCCCGCTTTCGACGGCCGCATTTCGACCCTGGCCGGGTCGAAGTCGGGCGCGTGCTTCATGACCACTGCAACGACCGCTTGGGCGAAGTCCTCCCGCGTCGCGCCCATGACCTTGAGCGGGAAGTCGCAGGGGAACTCGAGCAGGGTTTCCTGTTCAGGCGCCACGCATCACCGTCCGCTTGAAGTCCTGATACCAGCCGTACATCTGCCTGAACACCGGCCCCGGCACACCCGCTGCCGTCCCGCCGGCGCCGACTTTCCGGCCATCCAGTTCGACGATCGGCAGCACCTCCCGGGTCGAAGAGCTGAGCCACAGTTCGTCGGCCGCGCGCACTTCGGCGTCGGCGATGTCGCGCACCTCGGCGGACAGGCCGTGCGTCGCGGCGAGTTCGAGCACCACGTCGTAGGTGATGCCGGTCAGCATCAGGTGGTTCTGCTGCGGCGCGAGCAGCACGCCGTCCCTGACGACGAAGATGTTCGACGCCGCACCTTCGGAAAGAATGCCGTCGCGGAACAGGATCGTCTCGGCGCAGCCGGCATCCATCGACATCTGGCGCAGCAGGCAGTTGGCCAGCAGCGAGGTGGCCTTGACGTTGCAGCGCAGCCAGCGGAAGTCGGCGGCGGAGACGGCGGCGACGCCCTGTTCCACCTGCGCCGGCGGCGGCGTGACGAGTTCTTCGACGAGGCCGAAGACGGTGGGCGTGACGGTGGCGGGAAACGCATGGTTGCGCACCGCCATCGGCCCGCGCGTCACCTGCAGATAGACCGACTGGTCGTCCCACTCGGCTGCCGCGATCAGCTGCTCGACCCGCGCGCGCCATGCGTCGGGCGCGAGCGGGTTGGCGAGGCGGATCGCATCGAGACTGCGCTGCAGCCGGCCGAGATGCTCGGCCAGCCGGAACGGTCGGCGCGAGTAGACCGGGACGACTTCGTAGACGCCGTCGCCGAACAGGAAGCCGCGGTCCAGCGGCGAGACGGTCGCTTCCGCGAGCGGCAGGAAGCGGCCGTCGAGGTAGCAGAGCGTCATTCGAAGTAGAGCCTGACGGTGTCCCAGAGGCGGCCGAAGACGCCGGCCACCGGCACGTCGGCGAGCGCGACCAGCGCGTGTTCGCCGTAGGATTTGCCGTCGATGGTCAGCCTCAAGGTGGCGATGCGGTCGCCCTGTTGCACCGGCGCGAGCAGGGGCTGCCGGCTGAGCACCTCGACCTGGATGCGCTCCGACTGGGCTGCCGCGCCGCGGGGCAGCGAGAGGACGAAATCCGCGCCGAAGCCGGCGCCCACCGTGTTCTGCCGACCCTTGAAGACGCGGATCTGCGAGATCGCCTGCCCTTTTTCGTAAAGCCTGACGGCGTCGAAGGCGCGCGCGCCATAGTGCAGCAGCGCCAGCGTTTCCTGCACGCGCGCGTTGTCGGACGGGGCGCCGACCACCACGGTGGTGAGACGGCGGGGCCCGTCGCGGCGCGAGGCGACCAGGCAGAAACCGGCCGAGGCGGTGTGCCCGGTCTTGACGCCGTCGATGGCGGGGTCGAGCCAGAGCAGGCGGTTGCGGTTGGGCTGCTTGATTTTGTTCCAGGTGAACGCCTTCTCCCCGTTGCGCTTGTAGTCTTCGGGGAAGTCGCGGATCAGCGCGGTGGTCAGGCGCGCCAGGTCGCTGACCGTGGTCATGTGGGCCGGGTCGGGCAGGCCGGTGGCGTTGACGAAGTGCGTGCCGGCGAGGCCGAGCCGGCGCGCCTCGGCATTCATCAGGTGGACGAAAGCGGCCTCGCTGCCGGCGACGGCCTCGGCCAGCGCGATGCTCGCATCGTTGCCCGACTGGATCACCATGCCGGAAATCAGCGCGTCGACGCTGACGCGCTGATCCGGCGCGATGAACATGCGCGAGCCGGGCGCCCTCCAGGCCTGTTCCGAAACCGGCACGATCTGGTCGCGCTTGATCCGGCCGTCGCGCAGGGCGCCATAGACGACATAGGCGGTCATGATCTTGGTGAGCGAGGCCGGCTCGACCTTCTGCTCGGGATTATGGGCGGCGAGCGTCTGGCCGGTGGTCTGGTCGATCAGCATCCAGGCGCGCGCGGCCAGCGGCGGCGGCGGTTCGGCGGTGAGGGCCAGGCTGTTGAACGAAACGAGGGAAAGCAGGAAAACGATCAGACGCATGATTCTTCGCAGGAGGTTGAAAGGCGGTCACTTTACCAGCACGCTGGGCAGCTCGAAGGCCAGCCGCAGTTGCTCGGCGACGCGGCGCGCCTCGGAGAGATCGGCCCAGGGGCCGAGTTGCAGGCGATGGAGATTGCCGGCGCTGCGGATCTGCAGGCGCTCGCCCAGGCCGCCCAGCATGCGCGCGAGTTTCGCCTTCAGGGCCTCGGCGTTGTCGCGATTGCCGAAGGCGCCGAGCTGCAGGTAGTGTCCTCCTTTTTCCTCGATGTCGCGCAGCACGTTCGGCGGGGACGGCGGGGACGCTCCGGCAGCCACGACGAGCGGCGCTGCCGGGGGCGCGTCGGTCTCGGGGAAAACGCTTTCGACGATCACCGTGCCGCTGCCGTCGCCGACGATGTCGAGTCTCCACGCCGCCGCATAGGAGAGGTCGATCACCCGCCCGTGGAGGAAGGGGCCGCGGTCGTTGACGCGCACCACCACCGATCGGCCGGTATCGGGGCGGGTCACGCGCGCGTAGGAAGGAATCGGCAGGGTCGGATGGGCGGCGGTCATGGCGAACATATCGTAGAGCTCCCCGCTCGAAGTGGGCTGGCCATGGAACCGGCGCCCGTACCAACTCGCCACGCCCTGCTGGCGGAAAGGGGTGCGGGCCTGCATCGGCACGTAGTCGCGCCCGAACACGTTGTAGGGCCGGTTGGCGAAACGATGCAGCGGCTCAGGCCTGGGCACGGCATCGGGGACGCTGGCGAGATCGACGGGAATCGCGTCCGGCGGGCCGTCGTCGAGGTAGAAGCCGCCGCGCTGCAACGGGACGAGCGGCTTCCTTTCGGGCAAGGTCGGCGCCTGCGCGCCCGCGTCCTCCGCGGCCGGTCTGGGCGGCTGGCCGCCGCAGGCAGCCAGCAGCAGCAACAGCAAGGAAAATGGAACGAGCCGGATCATTTTTGGACGAGCATGCGGTTTCTGTTGATCGACATCAGGATGCCGAAGCCGAGGAAAAGCGTGACCATCGCCGTGCCGCCGAAGCTGATCAGGGGCAACGGCACGCCGACGACGGGCAGGATGCCGGAAACCATGCCCAGGTTGACGAAGACATAGGTGAAGAGGATCAGGGCCAGCGCGCCGGCCAGCAGGCGGCCGAACAGCGTCGCGGCCTGGGCGGCAATGCGCAGGCCGCGGCCGATCAGCAGGGCATAGAGCACCAGCAGCACGAAATTGCCGAGCAGGCCGAATTCTTCGGAGAACACCGCGAAGATGAAGTCGGTGTGGCGCTCCGGCAGGAAGTTGAGCTGGGCCTGGGTGCCCTGGTTCCAGCCCTTGCCGAGGATGCCGCCGGAGCCGATCGCGATGGTGGACTGGATGATATGAAAGCCCTTGCCGAGAGGATCCCTTTCGGGGTCGAGCAGCATCAGGATGCGCTGGCGCTGGTAGTCGTGCAACAGATGCCAGGCGAAGGGGGCGGCGGTGGCCGCCGCCGCCGCCAGCCCGCCGATGATTTTCCAGGGCAGGCCGGCGAGGAGGATGACGAAGAAGCCGGCGGCGAAGATGAGGATGGCGGTGCCCAGATCGGGCTGACGCAGGATCAGGACGACCGGGACCAGGAGGATCAGCGCGGCCGCCGCGTATTCGCGCCAGCGCAGCAGCGCCTCGTGCTTCTGGAAGTACCAGGCCAGCATCAGCGGCAGGGCGATCTTCATCAGTTCCGAAGGTTGCCCGCGGATGAAGCCGAGATCGAGCCAGCGCTGCGCCCCCTTGGCAATGTCGCCGAACAGCGCGACGGCGACGAGCAGGACCACGCCGAGCAGGTAGAGCGGCAGGGCCAGCTGCATCAGGCGCTGCGGCGGGATCTGGGCGACCACGCGCATGACGACCAGGGCGATGCCGATGTGGGTCAGCACCGTGGCCAGCCGGGCCGGCGCCGCGCTCGCCATCGCGATCAGGCCGACCGCCAGCAGGAGGCCGATCAAGGCCATCAGCGGCCCGTCGAGCGGGTCGATCAGCTTGCGCCAGAGGGTGCGGATCACGGGGCCTCCTCCAGGTCCGACTCGACGGCGCCCTCGTCGGCGGGCGCGGCGCCCTCGGGCAGTTTGCCGAGCAAATAGTAGTCGAGAACCTGACGCGCGATCGGCGCCGCGGCCCGGGCGCCGAAACCGCCGTTCTCGACCAGCACGGCCAGCGCGATTTGCGGGGCGTCCGCGGGGGCGAAGGCGATGAACAGCGAGTGATCGCGCAAGTCCTGCCTGATCCGTTCCTTTCGATACTGCGCGCCGCGCAGGGAAAACACCTGGGCGGTGCCGGTCTTGCCGGCCGCGACATAGCCGGCGTCCTTGAACACGCGTGCGCCGGTGCCTTCATGCACCGCGCCGACCATCGATTTTTTGACGGCATCGATGTGCTCCTGCCGCAGGGACAGCCGCGCGAGCGGTTCGGGCTCGATCAGCCGCCGGCGGCCGGTGCGCGCATCGGTGACATACCGGACCAGGTGCGGGCGGAAGATCACCCCGTCGTTGGCCAGGATCGCAGTCGCCTGGGCCAGCTGGATCGGCGTATAGGCGTTGTAGCCTTGGCCGATGCCGACCGAGATCGTCTCGCCGGCATACCATTTCTGCTGCTCGGGCGTCCTGAAGCGCTTTTTCTTCCAGGCCGGCGAGGGCAGCACCCCCGCGGCTTCGCCCTCGATGTCGATGCCGGTCCGGCGGCCGAAGCCGAACTGGTCCATGAAGCCGGCGATGTTCTCGATGCCCATGTCGTCGGCCAGCATGTAGTAGTAGGTGTTGCACGAATGGACCATCGACTTGTGCAGGTTGACCATGCCGTGCCCGCCCTTCTTGTTGTCCATGAACAAGCGGCCGCCGAAGCTGAAATAGCCCGGGTCGGCGATCTCCTGTTCGGGCGTGCGCTTGCCGAGCGCGAGTGCCGCCAGCGCCATGAAAGGCTTGAAGGTCGAGCCGGGCGGATAGGTGCCGTTGAGGGCACGATTGACCATCGGCTTGTCGGGCGAATTGTTGAGCGCCTCCCAGTCCGCCGCGCCGATGCCATCGACGAAGAGGTTGGGGTCGTAATTGGGCATCGAGACCAGCGCGAGGACGCCGCCGGTGGCCGGCTCGATCGCCACCAGCGCGCCACGCCGGTCGCCGAAAGCCCGTTCGGCGACTTCCTGGAGTTTGGCGTCGAGGGTCAGGGTCAGGGTGTTGCCGGGCACGGGCGCGACCCGGGCCAGCGAGCGCACCACGCGGCCGCCGGCGGTCACCTCGACCTTTTCGTGGCCGCTGATCCCATGCAGCTCGCGCTCGTAATGGCGTTCCAGGCCGGCTTTGCCGAAATGGTCGGCGCCGCGATAATTCGCCTCCTCTCCCCACGCCTCGATGCGCCGCAGATCGCCGTCGGTGATCCGCCCGATGTAGCCGAGCGCATGCGCGGCAAAGGCGCCGTGCGGATACTGGCGGAACAGGCGCGCCCTGATCTCCACGCCCGGGAAGCGGTAGCGCTGCGCGACGAACCGCGCCACCTCCGCGTCGGTGAGGCGCGCGCGGATCGGCAGGGATTCGAAGCGCTTGCCCTCCTCCATGAGCTTGTTGAAGCGCCGTCGATCCCTCCCCTCGATGGTGATCAGTTCGGCCAGGCCGTCGATGGTGGCATCGAGGTCTTCTACCTGGGCAGGCGTGATCTCGAGCGTGTAGGCCGAATCATTGCGCGCCAGCACCACGCCGTTGCGGTCGAGGATGAGGCCGCGGTTCGGCGCGATCGGCGCCAGCGCAATGCGGTTGTCCTCGGCGCGCGTCTCGTAGTAGTCGTGCTGGATCACCTGCAGCCAGACGAAGCGGCCCAGCAGCAGGGCGAAGCAGATCAGCACGAAGGCGCCGGCGATGGCGATGCGCCGGTTGAAGCTCGCCAGGCCGTCCTGGGGGTCCCGGAGCTGCATCAGATCGGCCGATTCTCGTCGCGCTCGACCGGCCGGTACTGCGGCAGCAGCAGCAGGTAGCTGAGCGGATGCCAGAGCAGTGCGGCGACGAGGCTGGAAAGAAAATACGCCAGGCCGGGAAATTCGGCGCCGGTCGCCAGGCGTAGCGTCAGCATGACCAGTTGGGCGCCGAGCAACAGGGGCAGGACATGGAGCGCCTGTTGCGCGAGGGGAAACCACAGCACGCGGCGCGCGAGTCCGCCGGCCGCGTAGGCCAGCAGCACGTAGGCGAAGGCGTGCTGGCCCATCACGCTGCCGAGGGCGACGTCCATCGCCAGGCCGAAAAAGAAGCCGGCGCCCATGCCGATCTTGAGGGGCTGGTGGATGCACCAAAAGCACAGCGCCAGCGCCAGCCAGTCCGGGATGCCCGGCACGCGGCCGAGCGGCGCCAGGTTGAGCGCGAATGCCGCCAGCAGCGAAAAATAGATGAACCAGGCGCGGGCCGGCAGCAGGATGCGGCGTGAGGAATGGGTCGGCTGGATCATCTTGCTGTGCTGGCTTTCCTGCCCTTGCCGGACTGCTTCGGCTGCTCGGGCGCATCCTCGGGCAGCGGCGGCGCGACGCGCTTGCCGAGGACCAGCACCTGCCCCTGGCGCTCGACCCCGGCCAGCGGCGCGCATTCGATGCGGGCGAAGGAATGGGCGTTATCGCGCTCGACGCGCATCACGCGCGCCACCGGCAGGCCGGGCGGATAAACGCCGTCGAGCCCCGAGGTGAGCAGGGTGTCGCCGGGCTCGACTTCGGCGTTCGCCGGCAGGTATCTGAGCTCCATCGCTCCGCTGCCCGCTCCGGTCAGCACGGCACGCAGGCCGTTGCGCGCCACCTGCACCGAAATCGCCTGACGTTTGTCGGTCAGCAGCGTGACCTCGCTGACGAGCGGGAAGACGCGCGTCACCTGGCCGATGACGCCGACGTCGTCGATCACCGCCTGGCCGGCCTGGACGTCATGGGTCAAGCCGCGGTCGATGACGATGCGGCGCGAGAACGGATCGCGCGCCGCGTAGAGCACTTCCGCCGCCTTGGCCGGAACGTCAAGCCGTTCGCCCATATCGAGCAGGGCGCGCAAGCGCCGGTTCTCGCCGTCGAGATGCGCCTGGCGCAGCAGCAGGTTCGCCTGCGCCAGCTGGCGCTCGCGCAGTTCCTCGTTCTCCTGTTGCAGGCGGGCAATGTCGGCGAAATAGACGCCCGCCTCCCGCGCCCCCTGCACCGGCAGCATCACGATCTTCTGCAGCGGCCACAGCAACGCCGCCAGCGCGGTGCGCACGGATTCGATCGCGGGGTAGCGCAGGTCGGCCGCCATCAGCAGCAGGGCGAGCGCGAGAAAGAACAGCAGCCGGGCAAGCGGGGCCGGCCCGCGCTTGAAGAACGGCGGCGGCCCTTGACCGATATGGCCGGCAACAGGCATCAAGGCGCTTGCTCTCTCCCGGAAGGCAGATGTAGCGCGGACTTCGCGCCACAGGGCAGCTTACCGGAGCGGGCCCTATTCGTTGGCGAAAATACTGCCGAGTTTGTCCATCTTTTCCAGCGCGAGACCCGAACCGCGCACCACGCAGGTGAGCGGCTCTTCGGCGACAACGACGGGCAGCCCGGTTTCTTCCATCAGCAGACGGTCGATGTCGCGCAACAGCGCGCCGCCGCCGGTCAGCACCATGCCGCGCTCGGCGATGTCGGCGCCGAGTTCGGGCGGGGTGTGCTCGAGGGCGACCTTGACCGCGCCGACGATCTGGTTGAGCGGATCCGACAGCGCTTCGAGAATCTCGTTGGAGGAGATGGTGAAGCTTCTCGGGATGCCCTCGGCGAGGTTGCGGCCCTTGACTTCCATGTCCCTGACCTCGGAGCCCGGAAAGGCCGAGCCGATCGTCTTCTTGATCTGTTCGGCCGTGGCCTCGCCGATCAGCATGCCGTAGTTGCGGCGGATGTAGTTGATGATGGCGTCGTCGAACTTGTCGCCGCCGACGCGCACCGAGCCCGCATAGACCATGCCGCCCAGCGAAATCACGCCGACTTCCGTCGTGCCGCCGCCGATGTCGACGACCATCGATCCGGTCGCGTCCGAGACGGGCAGGCCGGCGCCGATCGCCGCGGCCATCGGTTCCTCGATCAGGTACACATTGCTCGCGCCGGCGCCGAGCGCCGACTCGCGGATGGCGCGGCGCTCGACCTGGGTCGAGCCGCAGGGCACGCAGATGATGATGCGCGGCGAGGGCGAGAGCAGGCGCGACTCATGCACCCTCTTGATGAACTGCTTGAGCATCTGCTCGGTGACGGTGAAATCGGCGATCACGCCGTCCTTCATCGGGCGGATCGCGGTGATGTTGCCGGGCGTCTTGCCGAGCATCAGCTTGGCCTGGCTGCCCACGGCCTGGATGGTCTTCTTGGCGTTGGGGCCGCCCTCGGTGCGGATGGCGACGACCGAGGGTTCGTCCAGCACGATGCCCTTGCCGCGCACGTAGATCAGCGTGTTGGCGGTGCCTAGATCGATCGCCAGGTCGTTGGAAAAATAGGAGCGGAAAAAGGAGAACATCGGAATCCCGGACGGAAGAAGGCGCCCCCGCAGGGGGGGTGAAATCGAAGCGGCCCATGATACCCTAACGGTCGTTTCTGATCGAAACACGTCCCGCCGGATGCCTGACAATTGCTCAGTGCGCTATACCCTGTTGGCAAAGACTGCCGATGGCGTCGCCCGCGATTTTTCCGCATACTCCGTGTTGTTCGACGGGCAACCCGTCGCGGTGTGGCAGGAGCCGGAGGTCGCGCCGAACGTCAAACTGATTCGGAGGTGCTGAACATGAGCGAAATTCACTTCATCGTCGAGGAAGCCCCAGAGGGTGGCTTTGTCGCCCGTGCCGTCGGCGCGGACATTTTCACCGAGGCCGACGACTTGCCGGGACTGCATGAGCAAGTTCGCGACGCCGTGCGCTGCCATTTCGACGCCGACCGGAAGCCGGATGTGATTCGTCTGCACATCACCCGCGAAGAGGCGCTGGCGGCATGAGGGTGCCGCGCGATCTGTCCGGCCCGGAACTGATCCGCCGGCTTGGTCGGTTGGGTTATGCCGTGACGCGGCAAAGCGGCAGCCATATCCGTCTGACGACGAGCGAAAACGGCGCGCATCATGTCACCGTGCCGAATCACGACCCGTTGCGGATCGGCACGCTGTCGGCGATTCTCGTGGCGGTCGCCGCCCATCTCGGTATTGACCGGGACGCCCTGCTCAAGCGCCTGCTCGACTGAATGTGCCTGAATCCGCCGGTCGAAACGACGGCGCGAGTTGCGCATCGACGCCGAAATCCGGCAGCGCGTCGAGCAGGCCGCCGCCGTGCGCGCACTGATCGAGAGTGCCGTCCTGCCAGCGCCGAGTTTCGATGCGCGCTGCGAAAAATGTTCGTCGCACGACATCTGCCAGCCCAGCGCGCACGCTTTGGCGTACGGTTTGTTCGCTTTGGAAGACCGAACCATGCAATTGCTCAACACGCTCTGCGTTACCCGGCCCACGTGGGCCGGGCGAGGGTTGAAACATTGTCGAGCTCAAGGAACGCACCCGGGCGGAAGAAGGCGCCCCCGCAGGGGGGTGAAATCGAAGCGGCCTATGATACCCTGCCGGTCGATTCCGGCCGAGACAGAGACACGATGACCGATGGGCGCCCAGCACAAGACGACACCGCAGCAATCAGAAACGGAAATCGGACATCCCGTAATTGCCGCGTCCCTCCAACGGGATTTTTTCGCGGATTCCCCTTCTTCGCATGATGGGCTTGATGCCCTGCTGGGAGACCCCGCGGCGCGCCGTCTGCGCGTCGAGAAGGAGTTATGGACCCCAAAACAGAGACAGGGAAATAGCCTGCATGAGGTTTCTTACCGTGCCTGCTTCAAGTCGCAACTCCCCAATTTCTTCATCACCCGCTTGTCGCAGCCGGGAGACCGCGTCTACGATCCGTTTTCGGGACGTGGCACCACAATTGTCGAGGCCGCCCTCCTGGGACGACGAGTCGCGGCGAACGACATCAATCCCCTGAGCGAAATATTGTCCAGGCCGCGCATCGCGCCACCCTCCTTGCTTGACATACACGGGCGCATCGAACTCATCGATCTGGATCATGCTCCGCCCGCGGAACCGGATGAACCGGATTTATCGGCTTTTTATCACCCTGAGACGGAACAGTCATTGCGGGCCCTGCGTGCCTATCTGCAGGAGCGTCGTCTTTCGGATGCCGAAGACGACATGGATCGGTGGATTCGCATGGTCGCCACCAATCGCCTGACCGGGCATTCGCCTGGATTCTTCTCCGGGTATACCCTCCCGCCCAACCAGGCAACCACACCAGAACGGCAGCATGGCATCAATGCCAAACGAGGGCAGACGCCGCCCCGACGCGATGTGAAACGGATCATCCTGAAAAAGTCGGCTCAGCTGCAATCCGGGCTTTCGGAGAAATATCGCCTAGCCATGGTTCCACTGGCTAGCGAAGCCTGGTTCCTGACCGGTCGCGCACAGCGCACGCAAGCCATTCCCGACGAAAGTGTCATGCTGACGGTCACCTCGCCACCCTTCCTCGATGTCGTGCAATACGCCGAGGACAACTGGCTGCGCTGCTGGTTCAACCATGTCGATGTTGCGTCCGTCGCCGCCGGCATGTCGGTAAGTCCGTCGCCCGAAATCTGGAGCAACGAGATGCTGGCGACCCTCCACGAGCTTTACCGGGTCGCGAAACGGGGAGGACACGTTGCCTTCGAGGTGGGAGAGGTTCGCAACGGCCTCATCAAGCTCGATGAGGTTATCGCCCCGCTTGGTGAAGCTGCCGGCTTCGTTGTCAAGGCGGTACTGATCAATGCGCAGACATTCACCAAAACTTCCAACATATGGGGAGTGCATAACAACAGCAAGGGAACGAATACCAACCGAATCGTGCTTTTCCTGAAGGAATGAAATGGACGCGGAACAGGCGCGGCGGCGTTATGTTGCTCAACTGGAAAACGTAATCCGGCAAATGCTGCAGCCGCTCAAGGGAGTGCCGTTCAATCTGGCGATCGAAGCCATGACCGGTTACAAGGTGCTCGAGTTCGAAATCGGCAAGGCGACGCACGAAAGGTTGCTGGACACACTAGTGCAAGCGGCGACGGATGCCGGCGAAGAAATCAATCGCGCCGGGATTGTCAGCAAGCGCGTCAACGAGGTGGGCAACAAGATCGAGCCGTTCGTGCGCGCTGCGCTCGAACGGCTGCCCGGCGTGACTGCAAGCGTTCCGGAGACGAAGAGCGGCAAGCGAAAAGCGGCGGGATACCCTGACATCGAGGTCCGGACAGGCGGCATCGCCTGTTATCTGGAATGCAAGACGTTCAATCCGGATACAAGTGATACGACACAAAGAAGCTTTTTCTTTTCTCCATCGGACGAGTTCAAGGTCACCCGTGACGCCCTGCATTTTCTGCTTTCCTACGAAATGTACGTCGAGGCCGGACGATACAAAACCGCGTGCTACAAGCTGCTGGTAATCGAATCCCTGTCGCTTGATGTAAAGCACGAGTTCAACTCCGATAACAAACGTCTGTACTCTGGTAAAAACGGCACGCGTCTGCTTGCCGAGAGGCAATTCGCTTGAGCCGCTCCCCCACGCACCGATAACGGATCCATCATGTCCTTGAGCCTGGACGACGTCAGCCGCATCGCGCGCCTGGCGCGCATCGAAATTTCCCCCGCGGAGACCGAACAAACCCGCGACCAGCTGAACCACATCCTCGCCTTCGTCGAGCAATTGCAGGCTGTCGACACCACGGGCATCGAACCGATGGCTCATGCGGTGGATGTCGTGCAGCGCCTGCGCCCAGACGCCGTCACCGAAGCCGACCGCCGCGACGCCTTCCAGGCGATCGCGCCCGAGACCGAGGCCGGCCTGTATCTGGTGCCGAGGGTCGTAGAATGATTAACGCGTCGCTCAAGGAACTGGGCGCCGCGCTGGCGCAGAAGCGCATTTCCAGCGTCGAACTGACGACGCTGTTCCTCGACCGCATCGAGAAGCTCAATCCGGCGCTCAACGCCTTCGTCAGCGTCGGCCGCGACCAGGCATTGAGACAGGCCGCCGCCGCCGATCGGAAAGTCGGCGCTGGCGGGACGGCGCCTTTGCTGGGGATTCCCCTCGCGCACAAGGATATTTTCTGCACCGCCGGCCGTCCGACCACCTGCGGGTCGAAGATGCTCGCCAACTTCGTGTCGCCCTACGACGCCCATGTCGTCGAGCGCCTGGACGCCGCCGGCATGGTGCTGCTCGGCAAGTGCAACATGGACGAATTCGCGATGGGCTCGTCGAACGAGACCTCCTTCTTCGGCCCGGTGAAGAATCCGTGGAATCCCGCCTGCGTCCCCGGCGGCTCCTCGGGCGGCTCGGCGGCGGCCGTCGCGGCGCGGCTCGCGCCGGCCGCCACCGGCACCGACACCGGCGGCTCGATCCGCC
>JAGXSN010000098.1 GCA_018333815.1 Sulfuritalea sp.
GCAGACGGGGCGGGAAACTGGGCAAGGGTCAGGGCTTGGCTCATGTCGGGTCTCCTTTGCTGAAAATATTAGCACTCCTTCGATTAGAGTGCTAACAATCGAATGCATACCCGACAATATTACTAGGTTTTTTGCAAGGGGTGAACAGTCAGCCCATCAACCACTTCGGCCCGCATCCCGGCCGGCAATTCCCGCAGTGCGGCCTCGGCTTCTGCGCGGGCGCCGAAACCGACAAAGCAGCAGGCGCCGGAGCCGGTCATGCGCGCGTCGCCGAACCGGCGCAACTCCGCCAGATGGCGGGCGATCTCGGGGTGCAGGGCGCGGGCGACGGCTTCCATGTCGTTGCGCCCGAAGCCGGGCCGCCAGTCGGCCGGGCGGATTTCCGGGGTGTCGCGCTTCAAGTCGGGCGAGCGGAAGATGTCCGCCGTCGGCACATGGACGGCCGGCATGGCCAGCAGGTAGCAGGCGTCCGGCACGGCCACGTCGGTGAAGCGCTCGCCGACGCCCTCGGCGAAGCAGTTGCGGCCATGGATGAAGATCGGCACGTCGGCCCCGAGCGACAGGCCGATTTCCTGCAGGCGTTCGCGCGACAGGCCGCAGCCCCACAAATGGTTGAGGGCAATCAGCGTCGTTGCGGCATCCGAACTGCCGCCGCCGAGGCCGCCCCCCAGCGGGATGTGTTTTTGCATGCAAATCGAGGCGCCGGGCGCCGTCCCGCCAGCGCCGACTTTTGCGCCCTCCATCCCCCAGCTCCTTCCTCGCGGAAAGAGAGACTTGCCGCGTGCTTCGCACGCATATTGTTGCAGGGCTTCGGCTGCCCGCACGACCAGATCCTGCTCCGGCGCCACGCCGGGCGTCGGCGTGGCGAGCACGATGCGGCCGTCGGCGCGCGGCGCGAAGCGCAGCGTGTCGGCCAAGTCGATGAAGCGGAACACCGTCTGCAGCCGATGGTAGCCGTCGGCGCGCCGGCCGACGATGTGCAGGAACAGGTTGAGTTTCGCCGGCGCCGGCCAATCACTGTCCCAGTTCATCGCGCTTCGATCCACTCGTCGATCTTCAGCCGCACGAAAACCTCTTCGCGCTCGAACTCGATCACCGTCGGCAGGGCGTCGGGCTGCGCGCTTTCGCGTTCCGTGACCCTCACGTTCCAGTCGGCGGGGGCGCCGATATCGCCGAGCAGCCAGCGCGCCGCCCCGTTCAGCGGCAGGGGAAAGCCGAGCACCTCGCGCGCCAGCGCGTTCGCGTCGGGGGCGACGAAGCTGCGCCGGTCGGCGAGCGTCAGCCGCGCGCCCGAGGCATCGCGCACAAGTTCCGCGATGCCCTGACCGAGCGGCGTGGTCAGGAGGATTTCGTCGCGCCCGGCATCGTGGCGCCAGTCGACCTTGACGTGGTGGTGGGTGTCGCCCTGCCGCACGGCAAGCCGGCCGACGAAGGCGAAGTGCATGATTTCCTGCGCCGCCGGTCGCGGCGGCAGGACGGGCGCCGCGGCGCAGCCCGCCAGCAAAAATGCCAGCAGTCCGACGAGCAGAACTTTCCGCATCAGGGGCCGAAGCGTCCGATCGTTTCCGCCAGCACCTCGTTGGCGGGGCTCTCCTTGAGCGCCTTGTCCCAGACCTGGCGCGCCTCGTCCTTGCGGCCGAGCTTCCAGAGCACCTCGCCGAGGTGGGCGGCAATCTCGGCGTCTGGGCGCAGGCCGAACGCGCGCCGGAGAAACTCGTAGGCGGCCTGCAGCTGGCCCTGGCGGTAGAGCACCCAGCCCTTGCTGTCGAGAATGTAGGGATCGTCGGGGGCGAGGGCGAGCGCCCGTTCGATCAGGTCGCGCGCTTCGTCGAGGCGGATGTTGCGGTCGGCGAGCGAGTAGCCGAGCGCGTTCAGCGCGTGGGCGTGGTCGGGCTTGAGCTCGAGCAGCCGGCGCAGGCGGCTTTCGAGTTCGTCGAACCGCCCGATCCTTTCGGCGAGCAGGGCGACTTCGTAGAGCAGTTCGGGCTGGTCGGGCTGGTGCACCAGAGCGGCGCTCAGCGCGGCGTGGGCATCGGCATGACGGCCGGCTTCGCGCAGCAGCTGCGCCTCGCCGAGCAGCAGGCGGGCACGCTCCTGCGGATTGGCCGTCTCGGTAACGCGCAGATGCTCGCGCGCGGCGTCGAGCCGGCCCTGCCGGGCCAGCAAGCTCGCGGCGCCCAGGCGCGCATCGAGATAGTGTTCGCCGCGCCCGACTGCGCCGAACCATTGCAGCGCTTCGTCCAGACGCTTGCCGTCCGCGGCGATGCGGCCGAGGTAGAAGCGCGCCTTGTCCGCCTGGGCATGGCCGAGCTCGACCAGCCGGCGCAGCTGCCTTTCGGCGTCCTGCGCATCGTCGAGCTGCAAGGACAGGAGCGCCAGGGCGAAGATGAGGTCTCCGGCTCTGGCCGGATCGGCCGGGAGCGGGTCGAGCAGCGCGCGGAACTCGCGGCGCGCTTCGGCGTAACGCCGCTCTCCGGCCAGGGCGCGCGCGTAGGCCAGGCGCGCTTCGCGCGCCCCCGGATTGGCGGCGAGGAAGATCCCCAGGGCCATGATCGCCTCGGCACGATCCTCGGTCAGCTGGGCGCGCAGCAGGGCGGCCGCTTCCCAGGAGGGACGTAACTCGAGCGCGCGGTTGATCGCGGTGCGCGCGGCCGGAATCTCGCGCGCATCGAAAGCGGCGTGGGCCCGGGCGAAATGCGCCTCGGGCATGCCCAGATAAGGCGCGGTGACCGCATCGACCACCGCCTGCACCGCCCGGCGATCGCCCACGCGCACGAAAAAGCGATTCAGGTGCAACAGGTTGCGCGCGAGGAAGCGCGGCTCGGCGGCCAGCAGGGGCGGCAACAGGTCGCGCAATTCCTCGAAACGGCCCAGCGTCGCCATCAGACCGATCACGGCCTGACGCGCGGCGGCGGAGCCGGGCTCGGTTTCCTGCCAGATGCGCGCCGCCTCGAGCGCCGTTTCGTGGCGCCGGGCGTGCAGGCCGATTTCGGCGCCGCGCCGGGCGATGCGCGGGTCGCGCGTTTCGCGCGCAAGCTGGAGGTAGAGTTCGGCCGACTGAGCCAGCTGGCCGCGCTGCGCGGCCACCTCGGCAAGCAGCAGGGCGTTGAGCAGCGCGGGCGTCAGCTCGAGGTGCGGCAGCTTGAGCGGCGCCCTTTCCGGCACGACCTCGGCGTCCGCCCTCTCCTCGGCGGGCTCCGGCTCCGCCTGCGCCGCGGGCGGATGTGC
Source organism: Sulfuritalea sp. (assembly GCA_018333815.1). Taxonomy (GTDB): domain Bacteria; phylum Pseudomonadota; class Gammaproteobacteria; order Burkholderiales; family Rhodocyclaceae; genus Sulfuricystis. Next base: position 3,229 of record JAGXSN010000098.1, read on the forward strand.
CGGCGCGGGCCGTTCCTGCGGCGCCAGGGACGCGCAACCGGCGAGCAGGACGGCGGCAAGCAGCAGGGGCGGCAAGGGGTTCATCGGTGGCGGAGCGGCCGGCTAGAATGCCATGATGTTAGCAGCTTCGCCACGCCGTCATGCCCGAATTGCCCGAGGTTGAGGTCACCCGCCGCGGCATCGCGGAGCGCGTGGGCGGCCGGCGCCTCGAGCGCGCCGTCGTGCGGGCGCCGATGTTGCGCTACCCGGTTCCCGCCGGCCTGGCGCGCACCCTCGCCGGCCGGCCGCTGGTCGAGGCGCGCCGACGCGGCAAATATCTGCTGCTCGACCTCGACGGCGGGCATCTGCTCATCCATCTGGGCATGTCGGGCAGCCTGCGCTTCGTCGCGCCCGCTACCGTGCCGGAAAAGCACGATCACGCCGATTTCCTTTTCGGCGACGCCGTGCTGCGCTTCACCGATCCGCGCCGCTTCGGCGCGCTGCTGTGGCTGACCGGCGATCCGCTCGCCCATCCGCTGCTGGCGAAACTGGGCGTCGAGCCGCTGGCGCGCACTTTCTCCGCCGCCTGGCTGCTCGCCGCGTTGCGCGGCAAATCGATGGCGATCAAGCCGGCGCTGATGAACAGCGGCCTGGTGGTCGGCGTGGGCAATATCTACGCCGCGGAAAGCCTGTTCGACGCCGGCATCGACCCGCGCACGCAGGCCGGGCGCATTGCGCCGGCCCGGCTGGAAAGGCTGGCGCCGGCCATCAAGAAAACCCTGCGCGCCGCCATCCGCGCCGGCGGCAGCACCCTGCGCGACTTCTGCGGTCCGGCCGGGATGGGCGACTTCCAGGTGCAACATAAGGTGTATGGGCGGGAGGGCGAGCCCTGCAAGGTCTGTGCCGCGCCGATCCGGCACATCCGCCAGGGCCGGCGCGCGACCTATTTCTGTCCGCGCTGCCAGCGCTGATCAGCCGGCGGTCAGTTTCTTGAATTTCGCCATCAGCTGATCCTGCGTCTCGACATGGTTGGGATCCTGCGGGATGCAATCGACCGGACAGACTTCGCGACACTGCGGCGTGTCGTAGTGACCGACGCATTCGGTGC
>JAGXSN010000099.1 GCA_018333815.1 Sulfuritalea sp.
CCGTTGGGGCGCAGCCGCATGTCGACGCGGAACACCTGGCCGTCCGCGGTGATGTCGGCCAGCGCGTTGATGAGCGCCTTGCCCAGGCGGGTGAAGAATTCGAAGTTCGAGATTGACCGCGCGCCGTCCGTGTCGCCGTCCTCGGGATAAGCGAAGATCAGGTCGATGTCCGACGAGACGTTGAGTTCGCGCCCGCCGAGCTTGCCCATGCCGATGACGACGAGGCGCTGGCGCTCGCCCGCGGCGTTGCGCGGCGCGCCATAGCGGGCAACCAGCGCGGCGTCGGTCACTGCCAGCGCGGCGGCCACGGCGACCTCCGCGAGCTGGGTCATGCTCTCGACCACTTCGGCCAGGTCGGCGCTGCCCGCCAGATCGCGGCTGGCGATGCAGGTCAGGGCGCGCTGCTTGATGCACCGCAGCACCGGCTTGAGGTTCTCCTCGGTCAGCGTTCCGGCCGCGTCCAGCCAGCCCCGCAGCAGTGCGGCATCGACAGGTGTGGCGCCGCACAATTCGTCGCGCAGCTGCGGGCGGGCCTGGGTCAGGCGGGCCAGATGGCGCGAGTATTCGGTCGGGGAGGGAGGGAGGGGCATGGATTAGAATTTGCAGCCCAACAGACTCGGGCATTCTAGCCCGGCCGCCCCGTGCCCGCGCCCTCCTTTTCCGCCGTCGCCACTCTCCGTCTCCTGCTGCGCTGGAGCGGCCGCGGCGCGCTCGTGCTCTATTTCGCGGCGGCGATACTGATCCTCGTCGGGCGTCACTGGGTCATGCCGGAAATCGGCGCATGGCGCGGCGAGATCGAGCAGAGGCTGTCGCAAGCCATCGGCCTGCGCGTCACCATCGCCGGCCTGACGGCGGGCTGGCCCGGTCTGCGCCCGCGCCTGTCCATCGACCGGCTCGAACTGCACGACCCCGCGGGACGGCCGGCGCTGGCGCTGGAGCGCGTCGAGGCCGAGATCGGCTGGAGCTCGCTGCTGTTCCTGGAGCCGCGCCTGCACCGCCTCGAGATCGCCGCGCCGCTGCTCGAGATCCACCGCGACGCGGCAGGAGCGATCCGCATCGCCGGTGTGCCGATGCGTGCGGAGGGCGATGTGCGCATCGCCGACTGGCTGCTGAAGCAGGGCCGCGTCGTCGTGCGCGACGCCCGGGTGATCTGGCGCGACGACCTGCGCGGCGCGCCGCCGCTCGAGCTGGAACAGATCGACCTCGTGCTGAACAATTTCGGTCGGCAGCACAGTCTCGGCCTGACGGCCAAACCCGGCGGGGGCGTTGCGGCGCACATCGACCTGCGCGCCAACCTGACCGGCCGCAGCCTGGCCGACCTGTCCGCCTGGGCGGGCCAGGCCTATATCGATCTGGCCCGGGTCGATCTGGCCGCGCTTTCTCACTGGCTCGACCTGCCGTTCGAGATGAAGCGCGGCCAGGGCGATGCCAGGCTCTGGCTGGACTTCGCCGGGCGCGCGCCGACGGGGTTTGCCGCCGATGTCGCCCTCGCCGACTTCAGCCTGCGGCTGCGGCCCGATCTGCCGCTTCTCGTGCTGCAGCGCGCCGATGGGCGCCTGGCCGGCCGCCAGACCGCCGACGGCTATTCCGGGGAGATGAAACATCTGAGCCTGACGACCGCGAGCGGCATCGCGCTCGCGCCGAAACAGGCGAGCCTGAATCTCGTCACCGCGCAGCGCGGACAGGGAGGCGAACAAGGGGGGGAACTGAGGGCCAGCCATCTCGACCTCGGCGCGCTGGCCCGGCTGGCGGACTACCTTCCCCTGCCCGCGGACTGGCGCGCAGGCCTGCACCGGTTCGCGCCGCGCGGCCGGCTCGACGATTTCGGCTTCGCCTGGCAGGGAGCGGCCGGCGCGCCGGAACACTGGCGCATCGAAAGCGGCTTTGCCGGGCTGGCGCTCGCCGCGCAGGGACAACTCCCCGGCTTCACGGGCATTTCGGGACGGATCGAGGGCGACCGGCGCGGCGGCCAGATCCACCTCGACAGCCGCGCCGCGACGATCGACCTGCCTGCCGTCTTGCCGGAACCGACTTTGGCGCTGGAACGGCTCGAGGCCGAAATCGGCTGGCGCGGCAGGCCGGACGCGACGGAAGTGCTCTTCCAGCGCGTCGTCTTCGCCAACGCCGATCTGCAGGGCGACGCGACCGGAAGCTATCGTCATGACGGCGCCGGGCTGGGCGAAATCGATCTGTCGGCGCGCCTGGACCATGCCGTCGGCGCGGCGGTGTGGCGCTACATGCCGCGGGTGGCCAACAAGGACGCGCGCGACTGGCTGCGGGCCGGCATCCTCGGCGGGCGGGTCGACAGCGCGACGCTGCGCCTCAAGGGACCGCTGGCCCGGTTCCCCTTCCGCGAAGGTCAGGGCGGCATCTTCCAGGTCAGGGGGCGCATTCGTGGCGCCTCCCTCAACTTCGCGCCCGGCTGGCCGAACATGACCGGCATCGACGGGGAACTGCTGTTCGAGGGCGTACGCATGTCGATCCGCGGGCAGCGCGGGGAGATCATGGGGGTAGCCCTGGCCGACATCCTGGCCGAGATTCCCGATCTCGAGGCGAAGGAGGGAGAAATGCTCACCGTGACCGGTCGCGCCAAGGGCGAGACGCAGCGGTTCCTCGACTTCATCGAGGCCAGCCCGGTGGGCGGGCGCATCGATCATTTCACCGCGGGCATGAGCGCTGCCGGCGGCGGCGAGCTCGATCTCAAGCTGGTGATGCCCCTGCGCCGCGTGGTCGATACCGAGGTGCAGGGCCGTTACCGTTTCGCCGACAACCGGCTCGCAGCGCTGCCCGGCCTGCCGCCCTTCACGGCCGCGCAGGGCGAGCTGAACTTCACCGCCGAGCGCCTGCAGGCGCGGAATCTGCGCGCGCGGTTCCTCGACCAGCCGCTGACGCTCGAGGTCGGCACCTTGCCGGGCGGCGCCGTGCGCATCGCCGCGGCGGGCAATCTCGAAGCCCACGCGCTGCGCCGTTTCTATGGATTGCGCGCGCTCGACCACCTCTCCGGCACGACGCCCTGGCGCGGCAGCCTGACCGTCAAGAAACCGACGGCCGAGCTGCGGATCGAATCCGATCTGCGCGGATTGGCCTCGAGCCTGCCCGAACCGTTCAACAAGTCGGCACGCGCCGGTCTGCCCCTGACCGTGGCCGGGCGCTTCGAGCCGCAGCGCGACGAGTGGATCGCGACGCTGGACACGGCTGCCGCGCTGCGCCTCGA
>JAGXSN010000100.1 GCA_018333815.1 Sulfuritalea sp.
GCCGACTACGCCCGCATGGTCTCCAACGACCTGATGGGCATCACCCGCGACGACCTGGCCTATGACCTCGGCCGCAACGTCGACGACTCCGTGCACCTGTTCGAAGAGTGGGGCCTGCCCATTTGGAAGACCGATGCCAGCGGCGTGCGTCACGACGGCGCCGACGCCATCAAGGAAGGCCTGCCGGCGCTGAAGGACGGCGGCGAGCCGGTCCGTTCGGGCAAGTGGCAGATCATGATCAACGGCGAATCCTACAAGTGGATCGTCGCCGAAGCCGCCAAGAAGGCCCTCGGCCTGGATCGCATCCAGGAGCGCGTCTTCATCGTGCACCTGATCAACGACAAGAACGATCCGACCCGCATCGCCGGCGCGGCCGGTTTCTCGGTGCGTGAGAACAAGATCTACATCTACAAGGCCAAGGCCGTCATGCTGGCGGCCGGCGGTTGCGTCAACCTGTTCCGTCCCCGCTCCGTCGGCGAAGGCCAGGGCCGCGCCTGGTATCCGGTGTGGAACGCCGGTTCGACCTACTCGATGGCGGCGGAAGCCGGCGCCGAGCTGACCATGATGGAAAACCGTTTCGTCCCCGCCCGCTTCAAGGACGGTTACGGCCCGGTCGGCGCCTGGTTCCTGCTGTTCAAGGCCCGTGCCGCCAACGCCTACGGCGAAGACTACATGACCAAGAACAAGGAGATGCTGAACGACTACCCGCCCTATGGCCAGGCTGCCGTTCCCGCCTCCTGCCTGCGCAACCACCTGATGCTCAAGGAGATGAAGGAAGGCCGCGGCCCGATCTGGATGGACACCGTCACCGCGCTGGCCAAGCTGCGCGAGACCCTGTCGCCCAAGGAAGTGAAGCACCTCGAAGCCGAAGCCTGGGAAGACTTCCTCGACATGTGTATCGGCCAGTGCGGCGTCTGGGTCGGCGAGAACATCGAGCCCGAGAAGAAGAACTCCGAGCTGATGCCGACCGAGCCCTACCTGCTCGGCTCGCACTCCGGCTGCTGCGGCATCTGGGTCTCCGGTCCGACCGATCTCGGCGCACCGACCTCCGAGGAACTGCCGGGCGCTCCGGCCCATCTGCCGCAAGGCTGGAACTGGGGCTACCGCTCGATGACCACCGTCAAGGGTCTGTTCACCGCCGGCGACGGCGTGGGCGCCTCCGGTCACAAGTTCTCCTCCGGTTCGCACGCCGAAGGCCGCATGGCCGCCAAGGCGATGGTCAAGTATGTTCTCGACAACCCCGGCCTCAATGTCGAGCTGGACGAAACCAACGAGGAAATCGCCGCTTCCATCTGGAAGCCGGTGCGCAACTTCCTCGAGCACAAGAACTACACGACCGCCATCGACATCAACCCGAACTACATTACGCCGCGCATGCTGCAGTTCCGCCTGCAGAAGATCATGGACGAGTATGTTGCCGGTGTTGCGACTTACTACAACACCAACGACAAGTTGCTCGAACAGGCCGAAATGAAGCTCGAGATGCTGAAGGAAGACTCGCAGAAGATGCGTGCGAAGGACCTGCACGAACTGCTGCGCGCCTGGGAAAACTACCATCGCATCATGACGGCCGAAGCCCACATGAAGCACATCCAGTTCCGCGAAGAAAGCCGTTACCCCGGCTTCTACTACCGCACCGACAAGAACTTCGTCGATGAGACCAACTGGCACTGCTTCGTGAACTCGATCTACGACAAGAAGTCCAAGAAGTGGACCTGCTTCAAGCGCAAGCACGTCGACCTGGTCGACAAGTCGAAGCTGTTCAAGGCCGCCGCCCCGCATTAAGCTCTACGGGCAGCAGCTAAAATTCAGGCCGGCTGCCTTCGGGCTGCCGGCCTGTTTTCTTTGCATGATTCGCAACCCCTGTCGTCACGAGGTTTTTCACGATGTCCAATACGATGCCGCCCGATGTACCGTTCCCGAACAGTCCCGTCATGCCGCAGCAGATCGGCGAGGATCACGTCATCCAGTTTTCCTGCCACAAGGGCATCGGCTGCTGGAACGCCTGCTGCGCGAACATCGACATTTCGCTGACGCCCTACGACATCGTGCGTCTGAAAACGCGGCTGGGCATCAGCTCGACGGTCTTTCTGCGCGATTACACGGTGCCTTACGAAATCGAGAAAGACAGCATCGTCGGCGTCAAATTCCGCCCGGTGGAGAACGGCACCGCCTGTCGTTTCATGCAGCCCGAAGGCTGCGGCGTCTACGCAGATCGCCCGACCGCCTGCCGCTATTACCCGGTCGCCCTGCTGTCGATGCGCCGGCAGGACGAATTTACCGACACGCAGTCCTATGCCCTGGTCAAGGAAGACCACTGCAAGGGCCACGAGGTCGACCGCAAGCTGACGGTCGGCGAGTATCGCAAGGAGCAGGGCGTCGACCAGTATGACGAACTCGCCCGCGGCTGGCGCCAGCTGATCCTCAAGAAGAAGTCCTCCGGCCCCGCCGTCGGCGCCCCGTCGCTGAAGAGTCGCCAGTTGTTCTTCATGGCCTGCTACGACATCGACACCTTCCGCGCCTTCGTCGATAGCTCGGTGTTCAAGGAGTTGTTCGAACTGCCGGAAGAGGAATGGAAGCAGATTCTCAGCGACGACTTCAATCTGCTGCAGTTCTCTTTCCGCTACCTCAAGCAAGTGCTGTTCGGCGAAAATACCATTCCCCTGAACGACGCCATCGCCAGGGAGCGGCGCGAGAAGTGGGCCAAGCGTCAGGAAGAGCTCGAAAAGGAAGCCGCCGCCAAGCGCGCCGAATACGAGCGCCAGATGATGGCAGAAGGCATCAACGAAGAGGACTCCGGCCTCGGCTTCTGCCAGGACGAGAGTTGCGGCGACAAGAAGTCCTGATTAGAGCCGGCTGATGACGAAGCGGTGCTTGCCGGAAGTCGTGCGCTCGAGCGCATCGACGTAGGCAAGCTCCAGCCGCAGGCCGGTTGCGTCGCGCACGGCCTGCCTGAGCCCCTCCGCCACGGCGGGCTCCAGCGGTGCGGCGGCCAGCAGGTTCAGCACGATCCAGCCGGGCTGGTCCTGCACGAACCGATACTGGGCAACCCCGGTCATTCCGTAGAGCAGGCGGTTGAACAGGGACGGGTGCAGGCGCCGCCCGTCCGGCGCCAGGATCAGGTCGTTCTGCCGGCACAGGCCCATCGCCATCAAGGGAAAGGGCAGTCCGCAGCCGCATGCGCCCTCCAGCAGATCGCCGCAATCCCCGTTGGCGTAGCGCAGCATCGGCATCAGGCGGTTGGTCAGCGCAGTGACCAGCAGTTGTCCGTCCAGCGCTTCCAGCCAGACCATGTCGGTCCAGACATGCATGTTGCCGTGGCGGCATTCGCAGGCGATGTTGGGAATCTCGCGGCTGCCGTACTGGTTGAACACCTTGCAGCCGAAGGCGCGTTCCATGGTTTCGCGCTGGGCGGCGGTCAGCACCTCGGCGGTCGAATACACGCCGATCAGGCTGGCCGGCATGGACAGTTTTTCGTCGAGAACGAAGCGGGCGAGCGCGGCAAGAATCGACGCATAGCCCTGCAGCAGCGTCGGCCGGTAGCGCCGGATGAAATCCGCCCAGCCGTGCAGTTTTGCTGCGTCGATCTCGTGCGCGGGCAGGGTCTTTTCTGCGGCGATGAAATCATCCCACCCCGAGTTGCCGAATACCCCGCCGCTCGCCGTATCCTGCCGCGCGCCCCAGAAATTGAGGATCTTCCGGCCGGGACGCCAGCCGGACAGCATGTAGCTGCGCATCATGCCGGCGCGCATCAGTTCGTGCTTGGTCTCGTCGTAGAAGAAGGCCAGCGGCTTGCCGGTCGAACCGCCGGTGTAGCCGATCGGCGTCGTGCGCGGGTCGTGGCCGCGCGCCAGCATTGCGGGCAGGTGCGCCACCACGTCTTCCTTGCGCAGGATCGGCAGTGCGTCGAAATCGTCGCTGCCGGCGCAGCGCTGCGCGTAATAGCCCGTGTTGTCCCGGGCGAAGCGCACGATCGCGTCGCGGTCGGCGCGCTGTTTGCGCAGCAGTGCCTCGCGGCTCAGCGCCTGCGTCGCCAGCAGATCCTTCAGGAAAGCATAACGCTGCGGCCGCTGGCGGCGGTGCAGCCAGACTTTCAATGCAGCTGCGACCATGCGGCGCGGTCTTCCGCGTAATGCGCCAGGGCGTCCAGCAGCCGGCCGCGCCACTGCGTCCAGTTCGCCTTGTCGTTGATGCGGGCGTGTCCCGAAGAGGCGGCGCCGAAGTTGTACCGCACGTTGGCGGCGAACTGGCGGAAACCGGCGGCCTGTCCAGGCGCGCGGTTCCACCAGCGGCTCGGGTGGTCAAGCTGTGCGTCGAGTGCGCCGAGTTTCTCCAGGATGGTCTGCTGGCGTGCGTTGTAGCGCTCCAGCATCGCGGTACGCGTTTCATCCACCGTCCGCGCAAAGTCGGCGCCGGCGGGACGGCCGAGCAAGCCCCGTTCTGTGGCGAACAGCATCACGTCGCCGTAGAACTGGCGCTCGAACTCGCCGCTCATTTCGATGGTGGCCTGAGCGGTCTCGATGCCGGGGCGGAATTCCGCTTGCCCGCCGCTTTCGACCGTGCGCTTGTGCAGCATCGGCAGGTTGGCCGAGACGAAGCGTTTTCCCAGTTCGGCCTTGAGGATGCGGCCGAGCGTCGGGCCGGACATGCGCAATCGCAAGCTGGCGAAGGGAATGAAGTATCTCAGCGCTGCCGGGCGGAACACGTAATTGCCGGCATACACGGTGCGCGCCGGCTGCACGGTGGAAAATAGCTCGGCCGGTTCGTAGCGGGAAGCGCGCGTCGGATGCTCGCCATAAAAGAAGCTGTTCGCGCGGCCGGCGAAGTGGGCGAAGCAGTCGGCCGCCGTGTGCGCGCCGGTCAGCGGGCACGGGTAGGCATAGCGCTCCGCCGGCTGGAAGCCGAACAGGTACGCCATGTCGTGATAGGCCGCGTCGCCGGCCCTGGCCGCGTCGCCGTGATGGCCGCACGGCGCATGTGGCTCGGCGGCGGCCATGTCGCGCAGAAAGCCCTCCACGTCGGCGAGAAAGTTGGCGGTCATCACCGCGGGCGATACCGGCGGATCGCCGACCACCTTGCCGGTCAGCACCCGCGCATCGGTATTCGTGAAGATGGCGTCGATGCCGTGGAAAAAGTCGATGATGTAGCCCTCGTCCTCCGTCACATTGACGCGGAACTCCTGGTCGCTGTCGATCGACCAGATCAGCGTCGGGGCGGACGCGGCGCGCAGCATCTGCGCGACTTTCAGATAGGCGATGTTGCGCATCACGCCCTGGCCCTTGTGACCATACCGCTCCCGCGGCGCGTCGCCGAGCACGCGCGGCAGGGAGAGGCCGAGGGAACCGACGAGCGCGTATTGTTCCTCCGGCGGGAAGTGGATCACCTCCAGGCCGTCGGCGGAAAACTTGCTTGCAATCGCGCGGTTGGCCTCGATGCCGGCCGCGGCCGCGCTGTCGTCGGCAAGCAGCACGCGGATGCGGCCCGCGTAGGGAAAGCGCTGCAGTACGGTGCGCAGGCTCGTCAGGCAGGCCTGGATGTGGCGCGGCCGGTCGGCGACCGGTATGACGACCAGAAAGTCGTGCTTGCTCATCGGTCCGACCGATAGGCCGGGAACACGTGCTTGTCCCACATCACCTCGATGAGGTTGATGCCGCCGACGAGGTCGGCCTGCTCGAACAGCGCATCGACGTCGGCGGTCTTCTCGACGCGCCAGTGCCGGATGCCGAAGGATTGCGCGAGCAGGGCGAAGTCCGGATTGACGAAGTCGCAGTCGATATAGCGCTCGGCGTAGAGCTGGAACTGGTTCTTGCGGATCAGGCCGAGTGTGCCGTTATTGATCATCACGACATTCAGCGGAATCTTGTAGTTCACCGCCGTCATCAGCTCCATGCAGCACATCTGGAAGCCGCCGTCGCCGAGGATGGCGAAGGCCGGCGTGGCGACGGCGCAGCGGGCGCCGATGGCGGCGGGGATGGCATGGCCGAGCGCCGAGACGCCCGAGTTGGGAAAGTAGCGATGCCGCGGCGAGGCCTTCAGGTAGGTTTGCGCCAGGATGACGTTGTCGTCGAAGACCAGCGCCTCGGGCAGGCGTTCGACCAGGCGGTCGAACAGATGCGCGATGGTGGTGAAGTTGGGCGCGACCGGCGGGCGCTCGAAGCGCGGCTGCGGCGGCGCGGGAAAATCCTGCAGGCAGATCCACAGATCCTCGAGCACGGCGCGGATGTCGCCGTGAATGGCGAGATCGGCGCGGAACACTTTCTCCAGCTGCGCCGCGTCGTGGTCGACCTGGATCACGCATTTGCCGGCCAGCAGGCGGGCGTCCCACAGGTGGCTGGTGCGCTCGTTGAAGCCCGCGCCGAGCACCACCACCAGGTCGGCGCAATCGACGATGTGGCGGTAGGCGCTGCCGTCCGAGGTGATGCCGAGGCAGCCGAGCGCGCGCGGGTCGTTCTCGGCGATCAGGCCCTTGCCCTTGAGCGTGGTGGCGACGCGGATGGCGTGGCGTTCGCCGAGTTTGTGCAGCATGAGCTGGGCGCCGGAGCGGAAGCAGCCGTGGCCGGCGACGATCACCGGATGGCGCGCCGCGCGGATCAGGCGGCTCATTTCCTCGGTGGCGGCGAAGCTGGTGCAGATGCGCGGCGCGTCGGTGACGAAGCGGATGTCGTCGAGCAGGCTCGCCTCGACCCTCTCCTTCTGGAGGTTGTAAGGCAGCGAGAGCAGCACCGGTCCGGCGTTGGGCGAGAGCAGGATGCGGGTCGCCTGGCGCAGCACCTGGAGCAGGTAGTCGGTGCGCTCGACGACCTTGTGATAGCGCGTGATGCCGCGGAAGATGTCGTTCTGGTCGATGCTGCCGCCCTCGCCCGAGGCTTCCTGCAGGCCGCCCTTGCCGAAGATGAAGGTCGAGGTTTCGCCCGTGACGATCAGCACCGGCAGCTTGTCGGCGTAGGCGTTGGCGATGCCGGTGACGAGGTTGGTCGCCCCCGGCCCGGCGGTGGTGATGCAGGCCGCGATGCCGCGCGTCGCGCGCGCCTCGCCGCAGGCCATGAAGGCGGCGCCCTGCTCGTGCTTGACCAGCAGCGTGCGGATCGACGAGTCGTAGAGCGCGTCATACACCGGCAGGATGTGCGAGCCCGGCATGCCGTAGACGTGACGGATGCCCAGACGCTCCATCAAGCGCACGATGAGGGCGGCGACGCTGATCTGCATGCTTGCGATTTCTGGCAAAGGCCGCATTTGAGCAGAAAAGGCATTGTTTGACACATCTGGCGGGCTGTTCCAGACTCCCGCCACGACAAGAAGAACGGAACCCCGACCGATGACCGCGACTCCATTCCGGACAATCACCCCCGAACTCGAGCGAGTTTCAGCCGAGCCCTATTACCAGCCCGTCGCCGACGAGGTGGCCCTGTTCGAGGCCGCCGCGACGCAGCGCCTGCCGGTGCTGCTCAAGGGCCCGACGGGCTGTGGCAAGACGCGCTTCGTCGAGTACATGGCGTGGCGGCTGAATCGGCCGCTCGTCACTGTCGCCTGCCATGACGACCTGACCACCGCCGATCTGGTCGGCCGCTACCTGATCGTCGGCGACGAGACGGTCTGGCTCGACGGGCCGCTCACCGCCGCCGTGCGCGCCGGGGCGATCTGCTATCTCGACGAGATCGTCGAGGCGCGCAAGGACACCACCGTCGTCATCCACCCGCTGGCCGACACGCGCCGCGCGCTGGCCGTGGACAAGCGCGGCGAGCTGATTGCCGCGCCGCCCGGCTTCATGCTGGTGATCTCCTACAACCCGGGCTACCAGAGCGTGCTCAAGGAGATCAAGCCGAGCACCCGCCAGCGCTTCGTCGCGCTGGCGTTTGATTATCCGGGTGCCGAGGTCGAGGCGCGCATCGTCGCCACCGAGGGTGGCATTGACACGGAAACGGCGAAGAAGCTCGTCAAGCTCGGCGAGCTGACGCGCAACCTCAAGGGCGCCGGCCTCGACGAAGGCGCCAGCACCCGTTTGCTCGTGCATGCCGCCCAGCTCATCGACGCGGGCATGGCGCCGGCCGTGGCCGGCACGGCGGCCATCGCGCGCGCGCTGACCGACGACCCCGACATGACGCAGACGCTGGATGATCTGGTGCGTGCCGTCTTCTGATCCGCCGTTCCCATGCACGCGGCGGATACGACTTCGCCGTCTCGCCAGCGCCGACTTTTGCCTCGGCTGACTGAATGCAAAAAGAATAGCGGTCGGTGAAGCTGTTATTGGACGATAGGGCATGCTTTGCACAACAAGACTGTGCCAGAAAGATCGATGAGAAGTTTGACAAGATGCTGACGCACGCAGGAGGCGGCGCATGAAACTTGAAACCTTCAAACCCGGCCGTTGGCAGCAGCGGCTGCAATACAAGAGCTTCGAGCCGACCCTGGTCAACCACGACTGGCACTGGGAAGACCCGCGGATCAACGTGCTGCTTGAAGCCGCCAACCGCGCCCTGGGCGAACTCAATGCCTTCTCGCTGATCGTGCCGGACATCGACCTGTTCATCGAAATGCACGTGGTCAAGGAAGCCCAGACCTCCAGCCGCATCGAAGGCACCCGCACCGGCATCGACGAAGCCGTGTTGCCGGAAGAGCAGGTCAAGCCCGAAAACCGCGACGACTGGCGCGAGGTGCGCAACTACATCGACGCGGTCAACTACGCCATCGCCGAGTTGCGCAATCTGCCGCTTTCCAACCGGCTGCTGCGCCAGACCCATGCCATCCTCCTGCGCGGTGCGCGCGGCGAGCACAAGCAGCCGGGCGAGTTCCGCACCAGCCAGAACTGGATTGGCGGCTCCGGCCTGGCCGATGCCGCCTTCATCCCGCCCCACCACGAGGGCGTGCCGGAACAAATGGGTGACCTGGAGGCGTTCTGGCACAACCAAGCCATTGCCGTGCCGCACCTCGTCCGGATCGCCATCAGCCATTACCAGTTCGAGACCATCCACCCTTTCCTGGACGGCAATGGCCGCATCGGCCGTCTGCTGGTGCCCTTGTATCTGGTCAGCCACGGCGTGCTGGCCAAGCCCTCGCTCTACCTGTCGGATTTCTTCGAGCGCAACCGGGGCAGCTACTACGACGCCCTCACCCGCGTGCGACTGTCCGGCGACCTGGTCCACTGGGTGCGTTTCTTCCTGCAAGGCGTGGCCGAAACCGCGGCCAAGGGCCGCGACACCTTCGGCAAGGTCCTCGCGCTGCGCACCGACGTGGAGCATCGCATCCTCAGCCTGGGCAAGCGGGTGCCCAACGCCCGCGCTGCCCTGAATCTGCTTTACCGCCGCCCCGTGGTCGCCGCCGCCGACCTGCAGAAACAGCTCGGCGTCTCCGCCCCCACCGCCCAGGCGCTCATCAAGGACTTGATCCGACTGGGAATTCTGACCGAGATCACCGGCCAGATGCGGGGCCGCTTGTACGAATTCCAGACTTACCTTGATCTTTTCGTTAGTTAATGGAAATTGCTTATCCTTAACTAATGTCTGCCCGTAATTAAGTCTGCCCGTAATTAAGTCTGCCCACCTTTGGCAACCTGACACCATGACCAAATCCCTGCCCAAGCCGGAAAATCTCGCGCAGCTCGTATTCCTGATTCGTGGAGAGAAGGTCTTGCTCGATGCCGACCTGGCCATGCTCTACGGCGTCGAAACCGGGGCGCTCAACCGCGCTGTCAAGCGCAACATCGAGCGGATCGAGACGGTCGGCGACGATGGCGATCTGCAGGAGGTCTATGACACCGAACGGCAGTTGCTCTATGTCGCCTGCACGCGGGCGCGGGATCGTTTGCTGGTGACCGGAACGAAACCTGCGTCGGAGTTCCTGGACGACTTGGCGGAATAGGGGGCGCATGTCCGATTCGCCGTCCTCCCAGCGCAAGCTGTTCGCCCACGAACTGGCGGAGAGCCTCGACGCCTTCCTGTTCGCCTCGCCCTCGCACCGCTCGATCGGGCGCCTCGCGGAGATGCTCGAAGCGCTGCCGCGCAAGCAGCAGGAATTCGTGCTGCGCAGCGCGCGCGGCGCGGCGAAGACCAACACCGAGATCGCCTACCTGATCGCGACGCTGTCGATCGACGCGCTCGGGCGGCTCGACGAAAAGGCCTTCCAGGACTGGGTGATCGCCGGCCTCGACGTGTTCGACAAGAAGGGTCTGCGCGCGGCGGTCGAAACGCTGCGCGACATCGACGGCTTCCTCGCCCGGCGCGAAGGCCGGCTGCATGCGGGTTTCGCCGAGGTGGAGCAGCGCCTCGCGCGCTTCGTGCTCGGCCTCTCCGGCCGGCCGCTTACGCTCAAGCCCGGCGCCTATCCGTGGACCGACACCGAGACGATCTTCCTGCCCGAGCGCCTCGCGCACTTCGCCACCGCCGAGGAGAACCGCCGCTTCTACCAGGGCCTCGCCGTGCAGCTTTGGGCGCAGACGCGTTATGGCACCTTCAACGTCGACCTGGAAGAAGCGCTCTCTGCCTGGCCCGAGCGCGAACAGGCGCTGACCTGGCTCGCGCATCTCGAGGCGGTCCGGCTCGAGGCCTGCGTGGCGCGCGAGCTGCCCGGGCTGGGCGCGCTGCTGGCCGGCCTGCGCGGCGCCTGGCCGGCCCCATTGCAACCGGCCATCGCCGAACTGCAGGCGGCCGATGCCGACATCGCCTGCACGCTGCGCTGGCTCGCGCATTTCATGGCCGGGAGTGCCGTCCCGCCGGCGCCGACTTTCGTCGGCCGCCTCGAGCCGGGCAGCGCC
>JAGXSN010000101.1 GCA_018333815.1 Sulfuritalea sp.
AAACGCCAGTTTGGCTACGTCAAGGTGCGCTACCGCGGACTGGCCAAGAACACGGCCCAACTGACCACGCTCTTTGCGCTGTCGAATCTGTGGATGGCGCGACGAGTATTGCTGACCGCAGGAGAGGTGCGTCCGTGATGGGCGAAACGCAGACGAATGAGCGCCGAAAGCCCCGGAACGGTGGGCTCGCATGGCAGCGGATGATCGCATTCTCGTCATTCGTCGCTTCAATCCGGTTTCGGTCGCCTCGCGCCAGTCATTGCGCAGGGTTGTTCAGATGATCCCTAGGGGAGGACGAGCTGCGCGCACGCCTTTCTGCCTCAGGCTTCGTGCGATCGCTCACCGCGCAACAGATACGAAATGTCTGCCTTCTCGCTGCACTGCCAGCCGGGGCGACCTTCTCTGTGCCCGGCGCAGGCAAGACGACCGAAGCCCTCGCCACTTTTGCTTTCCGAGCCGAACCCGGCGACAGGCTCCTCGTCATCGCACCCAAGAACGCCTTCGCCGCCTGGGATGAGCAACTCGCCGAGTGTATGCCCGAACTCGGGCAGACCTTCACCCGCCTTCGCAAGTCGGACAAGATACCGGCACAGCTGCGAGCTGATCCACGTTTCATGATTATCGGCTACCAGCAACTTGCGCGAGTCCGTGAGGTAGTCTCCGAGCATCTTGCAGGAAGGCGCGTTCACGTCTTTCTTGACGAGAGCCATCGTATCAAGGGCATGGCCAATATCTCCACTGATGCCGTCCTCGGCTTCTCGCACCTACCGGTCAGCAAGCTGGTGATGTCTGGGACGCCCATGCCGCAGTCGCCAGCGGACTTGTTGCCGCAGTTCAGCTTCCTTTTCCCCGAAATTGCTTGCAACGAAGACAACGTAATCGAGCTCGTCAAACCCGTCTACGTCAGGACAAACAAGGGGGAGCTCGGACTCCCTCCGGTCACGCGCTTGCGCAAAACCATCCCAATGGATCCTCTACAGGCTCGCCTCTATGAGCTGATGAAGAGCGAGGTCGCACGGGAGGCCGCTCACGCGCTAGGCCAAAAGAGCCGGCAGGCATTCCGCACCCTCGGGCGCTCGGTCACGCGGATATTACAGTTCGTTTCCAATCCCGCACTCCTCGCCCGAGAGATAGGTTTTGCGCACTCCGAGGCTCTGGCGCTCGCCCTCGCCGAGGGACGTGGCCCCAAGTTGCGCTACGTTATCAAGCGTGCCCGCCAGCTTGCTCGCGAGGGCAAGAAGGTTCTGATCTGGTCGACATTCGTCGACAACGTCGAACACCTCGCCGCCGCACTCCAAGACCTCGGAGCGGTGCACATACATGGTGGAGTGGACGCAGGTGACGAAAATGACGACGACACCCGTGAGGGGAAGGTTCGCCTCTTCCACTACGACCCATCCGTAATGGTGATGGTGGCCAACCCTGCTGCTGCCGGTGAGGGCATCAGCCTACACACCGTATGCCACCACGCTATCTACCTCGACCGCAGCTTCAATGCCGCTCAATACCTCCAAAGCGAGGATCGCATCCAGGGCAGGATACAGTCATCGAGATCGTCGAGTGTGCCGATAGCGTCGATGAGACGGTGCGCCAGCGCCTCGAGTTCAAGATCGGCAGGATGGCCGAGGTACTGGAAGACTCCTCTCTGCGCGTTTCTCCCCTCCCAATGGATCCTGATGAGGGCGACGAGGAGGATCAGGGCGGCCTCGACGAGGGCGACGTACGGGCACTTCTTCTCTCGCTCGGCGGACGCGCGTGACCAGACCTCTCTCCCCTGGAGTTGCCTTCGGGTGCATAGAACTCCTCGGCGCAGTCTCCCGGCAAGCCGTGACCGTCTTCGGGGCTGAGTCACTCGCATTAGGATCTGTACCTTCGAAGGATATTCTCCACGCTGCCCTTGAGTTGCGATGGATTGAACCCTCTGCCGACGGCCTGTTGGTCACTACCGTCAAAGGAACACGAGCTATCTCGGCTCCAGACGACACAATAAAACTGCGGCTCCTGATCCTAGACCATATTGACGTGTCGGATCCGCCTTGGACCCAACTTGCCACGCACGGGCGGCGTGAGGTTCTGCTACAAGCCCCCAAGGGCATCAGCCAAGTCCTCGTCGAGGCTGGGCTCGCCTACGGCTGCGACTCTGACACTGTTGCATTCTGGGATACTCTCGCTGCGAGGGCGAGGGGCATTCGCGCGGCGTCTCTCTCTGAAACGGGACGAACCGGGGAGAGATTATCTATTGAGGTTGAGCACCGGCGTACCGGACGAGAGCCCAAGTGGATTGCACTTGACAGCAATGCCGACGGCTACGACGTGCTCTCCCGCGTCTCGATGGATGATCCCCGAAGGCTCACTATCGAAGTCAAGACCTCGGCGCAGGGGCTCTCCGGCCTCCTGCACCTTACGCGGAATGAGTGGAGTTTGGCCACCGAATCCCTCAACCATGTCTTCCACCTGTGGGATATCCGCTCCGTTCCGCCACGTTTAGCCGTGCTAGACACGGAAACCTTTGCCACCCACGTCCCCATTGATCAGGGTTCCGGCGAATGGGAGTCTGCCGCCATTCCGTTTTTCGCTTTCGAGCCTCATTTTTCACCATCGCCGATCTGATAGCTTGGCTTCCTGATCGAACAGCGCGTTCATGGTGGCGTCGTCAACCACCACCCGGAGCCCACGATGAACGCCAAGCAAACCGCCCTCGACGCCTACCTCGCCCGCACCGCAGCCATCCACGCCAAGCTGGAACGGCTGCAGCAACTCGCCGATGACCACTTCGGTCATGACCCTGATGCCATCCATTGGGGCCACGTCGGCGACCTCGGGCGAGTGGAGGCCGGGCTGGATGAGTTGCTGGCGATCTTCGGCGGTGACGGCGAGTGACGATGCCCATCAATTTCCGGAGACCATCATGACCGCCCAATCCAAACTTACCGACACCCAGACCGCCATCCTCAAGGCCGCCGCCGGCCGTTCCGAAGGCAACATCGAACCCTTGCCGGCCAACCTGCGCGGCGGCGCACGCGCCAAAGTGATCGAGGGCCTCGTTGCCCGAGGGCGCATCACTGAATTCGAAGGCAAGTACCTGCTCACCGATGCCGGCTACGCCGCCGTCGACAAACGCCGCCCCATACCGAAGGGCCTCCAAACAATGGATGCCCCCGATGACCTCCAGAAACTGGAGGTCACCTCGCGCACTATCCGCCCCGGCACCAAGCTTGCGGCGATCATCGACGCGATGCGCAACCCCGGCGGCACAACCATTGCTCAGATGATGGCCGACACCGGATGGCAGGCCCACACCGTTCGGGGCGCGATCTCGGGCATGGTCAAGAAGCGCCTCGGTTACGAGGTCGTCACCGAGAAGGGGCCGGACGGGCTGCGGGCCTACCGTATCGCGTGACTGCAAACCACCCAAGGGTCTGCGCTTACCGCAGGCCCTTTTCTTCGGGTGCGCCCAGCATGGGCGCGATCTTGGAGGTGGAAGTCCTCCCGCGAGCTGACCACAGCGAGCGAAGTGAAGTGAGCCTCGTCCAGCCACCGGTCAAATGGAGAAAAGAGAGGCGTCCGGGGCACGGTGGGCAGGAAAATGCGCCGCCGGGACGATGGCGAAACACCAGACCACGCCGAAAGCCCCGCCAGTGCTGGCGCGGCGGGCAAGAAAAAACCCAACCGGTAAGGGTTGGGTTTTAGAATTGGTGGAGCAAGCCCAAGGCGGTGGCGTGCAGTTTACTACCGAACAATTCGCTATTGGGGCCAGTGAGTAATGGTGCGGGGGGGGTGAGGAGGCCATTGGCGGCTCACCCCTTCTTCGGCTTGGTTGGTTTATCCGGGGCGAGGTCTTGAGCGCCCGTTGCTTGATGCCCGGCCTCGATCTGCTTGATCGTCCTGTCAAAATCGCTCTCGAACAGGCGGTCCTGTACGACGCGATATTTCTCGAACTCGCTTTCGGCGTGGGCCTTGGCAATTTCCGCCGTGACCTTGCCCGCGTCTTGCAGAACCTCCCGGTCGGTCGCCTCGATGAAACGATTGAGGCGCGCTTCCCAATCCTGCATCGTCATCGGGATCTGCCGCAGCGCCATATCCTCGGCCAGATCCAGATAGGCCGACACCAGCCGCTGCAGCTGCGCCATTTCTGCTTCGGTCAGATAGTTCTTGGCGACGACTACATCGAATTTCTGAATCTTGCCGCGGGGCGCATCCTTCCAGGTGGTCAGCCCCATATTGTCCTTGCCGGCATCGGCGCGCTGGTAGATGACTTCCGCTGCCGTCTGGCCATGAATCGCCCAGTGCAGTTTGTTTTGCACGGTGGCAAAAAACCGTTTGGTGGCCTGCGCGGTGACGTCGTAGTCAATCGACGTGGCGTAAATGTCGGTGATCTTCTGGTAGAACTTGCGCTCCGAGAGACGGATTTCCCGGATACGCTGTAGTTGCTCCTCGAAATACAGCTTGGTGAGTACCGAGCCGTCATTCTTCAGGCGCTCGTCATCCATCGCGAAGCCCTTGATGGTGAAGGACTCGATAACAGTGGTGGCCCACTTGCGGAACTGCACGGCGCGCTCGGAGTTAACCTTGTAGCCGACCGCGATGATCGCGGCGAGGTTGTAGTGCTTGGTGTTGTAGCTCTTGCCGTCGGCGGCAGTTATCCGAAAATTTCGGATAACTGAATCCTCTTCCAGTTCGCTGTCGTCAAACACCTTTTTCAAGTGATAGTTGATGGTCCTGACATCGACGTCATACAGCAGGCCCATCATCTTCTGGGTGATCCAGACGTTTTCATCGGCATATACCGCCTCCACTCCACCTTGTCCGCTGGCCGCGACAAAGGTCAGGTACTCGGCCGCCGATGAGCGGACGATGGACACCTCATTTTTTTGGGTAACCTGTGGTGGTTTATTCTTGCTCATTCCCGCCTCCCTCCTTCGCCGGTGTGCAGGGCAGTTTCGTTCTCGTAGCGCGCCTCGATGACCTGCTCCCTGGCCTGCCAGGTGAAGATCAGGAATTCGGCGGTACCGTTGCGGATGAGTTTGGTGTTTCTTGGCTTCATCTCTGCGTCTCCAGCACCTGTACCAGTTGCTCAATTACCTGCATCGCTCGGCGTACCTCTTCCTCGTAGAGCGGCGCGGTATTGCCGTGAGATGCCGGATTAAGCACGCGTTCGGTCATTTCCAGCACGCGTTCGACGGCTTCTACGGCATCCATCTTGGCCCAGCCGTCGTGATTCAGAACATTACGGAGATCACGGCGCTTCGATTTCAGTTTGCCTTTATCGGCTGGTTGTAGCGTAGTGTTGCTATCCAGGTCGGTGTCGTCAGGCGATATCAAGAGCGCCCGGTGCTCCTTGGGTGCTCCTTTCAACACCGAGTCATACAACGATCCGGGGATGCCTTTGAGTAGCTTGTTCTTCGCTGCGCGCAGGTTCTCCGTCAAGGAGAAAAACTGGCCCGGTGGCAGTGCCTTCCCCTCTGCCCATTCACGGTAGCGCTTGGCGGTGTCTTCCGCTGCCTTGCGCAGAAACATCGCAGCTTCCTCGATGTCGTGGCCATTGAGGTAGTCCTCCGCTTTTTCCAGATCGTTCTTTTCGCTGCGGGAATCGATGTATTGCGCTGCGCTGCCATGCAAACTCACAAAACGCCAATCAGCGTGATGGCTGCCAATGCGGCGCCGAAATTCGCGGAAGAAACCCAACTCGTGGGTCAGGATGATTTTCTGGTAGTTGGCAAAGGCATCCGAAAGCAGGATATCCACCACCTGCATGCGATTGCTCATGTCCAGGCTCACCAGCAAATCATCGAGTACCAAGAGTTTGAGGTCGGAATCGTGCAGGTTGACCAGTGAGGCCGCGAAACGGACGGACAGCGCCAGCTGAGTCAGCTTGGCTTCGTTGAGGAAGCTCTGCGGCTTCGTTACGGTATGCCCGTCAAGCTGCACACCGAATTCGATCACTGGCAGGGTGAACTTGAATTCATTCTGGTTGGAGCCAGTAGCCGAAGGCGGGGTGGTGACGGCCATCTTCAAAGTTACCTTGGCCGGGTCGTCCGTGGCGAAGTGGGTATCATAAAAATGCTGGGCCTCTGAACTGATCGCGTCTACAACCGCCGTAATGACTCCGGCAAAGGCCGACGTGTTTTGACGGAAGCGGTCATAAGCGTCGCTTCCGGCTATGCCCGGTTGTCGTAACGGATTCGGATCACCCGACTTGATTTTTCGCCACATTTCCAATGGCGACTGACCGCCCGTGCTCACACAAAATGGCAGGATTTCCTTTTCGAACAGCGGCCAGAGATCGAACTTCTCTGAATTGCGGAAGTGTGAGAAGCCGAAGAAGAACCGATAGGTGACGAAATCGCTGGCGAGGTCGCCTTTGATGATGGCGGGCTGGTTAGCCGTGCCGTGATCCGCCTGGCTGATGCGATAGGTGGTGTCATTGCGCGTCGTGGTGTCGCGCAGCGTCAGCGCGATTTCGCCCAGCTTGGGCGCGGCCACCTTCTGCTCGTGAAGGTTGAGCAGGTTTTGCTGATTCGCAGGATCGAAATATTTTTCGACATCCTTCTTGGGCTTGCGCGCACTCTGCAGAAAGGTATAGAGCGCCCAATACAGCGAGGACTTGCCCGCACCGTTGGCCCCGTACACCAGCAGATGCCGGCCTTCAAGGTCGAGCGAGAACTCCCGGAAAGCCTTGAAGTTGGTGATGGAGATGCGGTGCAGCCGCGCCTTCATACCGCACCCTCCTTCTGGATTACGGCGAGGAGATCAGGACTTTCGGCGGGCAGGCGCAGCAGTAGGTTTCGCACCGGGTGATCGCCCGCGTTGGCCGCCTGGTGAAAGGCGAGCGCCGCACCAGCGAGCTTGGCCGGGCTCAGGGCGCCAGCTTTGGCAGGCAGCAGCGGGAACACCAGGGCGGAAATCCCCAGACGCTTCTCGGCCATATGTTGGGCGAAATACACCTCCATCACGCAAGCGTCGATGACTTCGATCAGAAAGTCGGTCGCAAGCGCGTAGGCTTGCTCGCCCGAGGTTTGCGCCTGTGCCTTAGTGGCCTGCGCCAGCGGCACCAAGGCTTCAAACAGGGCGGCCTGCTGTGCGCTTGGCCTCTTGATGGGCACCTTGTCCATGAAGATCTTACGCAACTCGCGCCGGTCTTCGCCCAGATTTGGAAAGTTATCCAGGAAACAGCAGCGGAACAGCGTGGAGTTCAGCACCGCCACCAAGTAGGGCAGCGACTCATCCAGTGTCGTCAGAATGAAAGCCTTGTTGTTGGGATAGAAGCGCCCTTCATCATCGTAATAAAAGTTGATGTACTTTGTGATCTCGGGGTAGATGATCTTGGGCTTCTTAAACTCATCCAGGTAGGCGCAGTTACGTAGGTTGGACCAATGATCTCCCTGGTCCAATCTAGGCTCCAGCTTGGCCCGATGCTGAACCAGGTGCCGCCAAAGCGAGGGGTAATCATGCTGAGCATCGATGGGCGCAATAGCCTGATCCTTAATGCCGTTGTGCGTATTGATCAGCCATTTTTCATCGTCGAGCGATGGCCAATCGGTACCGAAGCGCTGAATGTCCCGCCCGCGCAACAAGGGTACGATCAGCGCTGCACAGCGCGGGTCTTCGGCAATCAGCGCATCACGTTGCTCGGTGCTGATATAAAAAGCTTCGTTGTAGCCCGTGAGAATGCCTCGGTTGATCTGGACGTGCCATTTCTCGAGCGGCACGCCTTGCGCCTCCACGGCCTGCTTGATGCGATAACGATCAGGCGACATCACCACCCACGAATCTGCCCCATTAACGGGGCGCTTGAACGGGACGGCGTTGTCACGCATGTAGTCGGACAACGACTGTTGCAGCGAAAAATCCCGCGTCAGAACGACCGATGGGAAAGTGTCTTCCGGCTGGTGTTTGCTCAGGCGCACGATGGCGGTATCCACCATGGCGGCGTTGAACACCACCACCCCGCCGAAGTCGATCACCTCCTCAACGGCAACTTCCTTGGTGAAGAAATTGCGCAACTTTTCGCCATACCCTGACCGCATCCACTTGTTAGAGGTGATGAAGCACTGCTGCCCGCCATTTTTCAGCAAGCGCACGCCACGTTCGTAGAAGAGGCAATATACGTCGCCAGTGGCGGTGTAAGTGCTGTAGTTTTGCGTCTGCCAAGCCTGCTTGTGCGCGGCGCCGAACTTCTGGATTTGCACATAGGGCGGGTTGCCGATGACCACATCAAAGCCATCTGTCAGCTCCAGGCCAAACATGGTCACCGGGTCGAAGAAGTCGGCCACGCTGTGGTGGTCGTAAGGATTCCAGGCAATACGGCGGTACACGTCCTCATTGCCGAAGTCGTCGGCCTGGAGCAGCTTGATGATCTTCTGCACCAGTTCGCGGTCTTTCTTCTGCAAGTCACGTTTGGCCTGCCGGGTCTGGGCCGAAAAGTAGCGGTGGCGCACCCGTTCCAGTTCCTTTTCCAGCCGCTCGATCTCCGAATTGCGGAAGAGACTGAGGTTTTGCGGCAGGTTGAGCCCCAGAAGACTATTGGCGGCGACGAACTTGGTTTCCAGGTTGGGCAAGGGGCGAATGCCCAGATTGCGACGCTTGTCGCCATGCGTCTTCTGGTCGCAGATCAGCGAGATGAAGAAACGCAGCTTGGCGATCTGGATGGCGATGGGCTGAATGTCGGCGCCGTAGATGCAGTTCTCGATGAGGTAGAGTTTGCGGCCATAATCGAGCGCGTTGTTGGCAAAGTCATCGTTGATGGCGGCGACCGCTGAGGCGCGGGCCTCCACATCTTCGATTTCCTCAGCCTTACTGATCTGGCGCTGGCGCCATTTTTCATTGTGCGGGTCCAGCTTGCCCAGCACAAACACCAATTTGTGCAGGATACCCATGGGGTAGGCACCAGAGCCGCAGGCCGGGTCGAGGATGTTGCATGCATCAATGGCAGCGATCAGGGCACTGCATTCCGCATCGGTAAAGGCGTGGGTTTTCTCGGTGTAGGCAAAAAGGATATCCAAGCCCGCCTTGGCATCATCTTTACTGGTCGCAGGAAGGCGCTGGCACAGGGTATCGGCCAAATGAGCCTTGAGTACCTCGTCCACCATGTGCTCTACGATCGGGCGTGGTGTGTAGAACGAGCCGGTCTGGCGGCGCGCGCTCTCGCCGGTTTCGGGGTTGTAGCTGGCTAGTAGATTCTCGAACACATTGCCCAAGAGTTCCGGGTCAAGCGCTATTTCCTGCTCCACCGGTGTGCTTTCGGCAATGGTGAACTTATAGCCATTCAGGATGTGCAACAGGCCGCGCACCTCGGCCCTTTTCTTCTTGGCGTCGCCAAAATCGTCCTTCCCGCTCAGGTCCACGGTGTGGCGGTTGGCAAAGAAGAGGCTGTTAGGTACGCGCGGCTGCTTCTTCGGGTTGCGCGAAAAACCATCGGCATAGTTCACCTTGCCGGCATCGTCTTCCACATCCAGGCAGGCAAACAGACCGCCATTGAGGAACGGGATGTCTTCGAAGAGGCTCAAGGCTTGGCCGGGCTCACGGAAGAGTCCCGCGTACCGGTAGAGATTCTTTACACCATGCTGAGTGCGGTTTTCCTGAAAACTGCCCTCAACCGCAAACTTTCGGTATCGCGCATCCCCCGCATTCATCGGTTGGTTGAGGGTGGCGAAGAACAGATTCTGCAAGATGGCTTGGTAATAGGTACTCTCGTTTTCTTCGAGGGAGTTGAGCACCCCGACCACAGCCTGCTGATCGAACAGGTGGTCGGGGATGAGGTGCTTTTCTTTAAGGAACCAACAGAAGATCAAACGGGTGAGCAGACGGATGACGCTGGTGGCGTTGCGCGTCTGTTCGTCCGGCTCCATGTCGTCCGGAAAGCTGACCTGATGCCTCGCCCAGAAATACCAGTTGGACAGTTCTTCGTAAAAGCGCTTGTTGAGCAGCTCGACATTGAAGACTTCTTCCCAGGCGGCGTGGAGTTGGTCGAAGTTCTGAATGCTGCGTCGCCCTGCGGACAACTCTGCCAGCGAAAACGAGGCCAGGATATCGAGGTGCCCCGGATGAGGCCGCTCGATGACAATGTTCTGGATCAGGGTGACCTTGCCCAGCACGTCCTTGCTGTCATCGCGCTTGTTCAATCGCCGGTTGATGACGGCAATGGAAATTCGCCCCTCGATCTTGAACAGCAGCATGACCGGCATGGGAAAGACGCGGTTGATCTGCCGAGCGATGCCCGCGAGTTTGCCGCGCGCGTAATCACCTTCCGCCAGTTCGATGGCGATGAACACATAGGACTGTAGCAATGCCGTCTTGACGGAATCATCCTTGAACAGCACGGCATTGCGGGAAAGCTCCTCATCAGTAAGCTGGAACAGCAATTCGGCCGATTGCCAGTTCGCGATCAGCGCAGCTGGGTGCTCCAGCCTGCATTCCGGGTCGAACTGCGCGCGGAAATCAGCAACCGAGTGGGTTTCCACTGTGCGGTCTGACTCGTACCCCAGCGCGGCAAACAGTGACAATGCTCCCTTGCGCAACGGATGGTCTGCAAATGCCTGAATGCGCTGGCTGATCGCCTGCTTGAGTTCTACGTTATTGCTCATTCTTGATTACCAGCCAGGTAATGAGGTCAAAGTCTGCCGTGGCCTTGACGGCTGTTTGAGCGCTGAGCAACTTGCCGCCGCGCCCTGAAAACAGGTTGCCGACGCTCTTGCGGCCAAATTGCGCGGCGATAGCCGAAACCGCCATGTCCAGAAGGTTGCTGTATTGGCTCATGTCTTCGCCATGTTTCGTCTGGGCATCGAAGAGTTCGCACAGGTCGGCGTAGGGCTCCGTCTTGCCTTGGCTCACGGCACGGAAGATTTCAAGCACTTGTTTGGGGCTGGTGAAGTTGTAACGAACCTCGCCATCGTCACGGATGTAGACGAGGAAGTATGGCTGGAGTGGATTGACGGCTTCGTTGCCGGCGGCCTCGACACGCTGCTTCAGGCAATAAATGGCACCGGGCTTGATGGTCTGATATTCGGCATGCGGTGGCACGATGGCATAAAGACCGAAGGGAGCTTCTTCGAGCTTCTCACGATTGGCCTCGATGTACGCCGCCAGTTCCATGCGGAAATCGTCCAGAGTGAATTCGTTGAGCGCGACGGATTCGTTGAAATCCTCCAGATCGAGAACTTCGTCCTTCAGCCGGAGTAGCTGCTTGTCGCGATAACGCAGGTCTTCCTGAATCAGCTCGCGCAGGTCTTCTGCTTGCAGAATGTTGTCCTCGGCGGTGGCCGCGATATCCACCAACGCCATGCGCGCCTCGACGCGGTTTTTCAGATTGATGTACTTGTTGAGGTCGGGCGTCGGCCAGAAATTGACGAGCTGGATCGCCGCGTTCGGGCTGCCAATTCGGTCGATCCGGCCGAATCGCTGGATGATGCGCACCGGGTTCCAGTGAATGTCGTAGTTCACCAGCAAGTCGCAGTCCTGCAGGTTCTGGCCCTCGGAGATGCAGTCGGTGGCGATGAGAATATCGATCTCGCCATCCTGCGGCATGGACTTCATCTTGGCGCGCTGCTTGGCACGCGGCGCGAAGTTGATGAGTATCTGGGTGAAGTCGGCGTGGCCAAAGGTGGTTCGGTTCGGTTTGGCGCCACCGGATACCAAGGCGATATGCACGTTCAGCTTCTTGCGTGCCCACGCTTCCATTTCTTCATAGAGATAGGCGGCCGTATCGGCAAACGCACAGAACACGATGATCTTGCGGTTTTCCTGGCCGCTGGTATTGGTTGAAGGCTGCTTGACCTTGTGCTCGATGATTTTCTTGAGTTCGGCAAGTTTGGCGTCCCGTTTGGCATCGACCGATTGGGCTGCTTCGGCAAGCAAGGACAGTTGCTGCTTGTCGGTGGCCAAGTCTTTCAGCCAAGCGCCGACATCCAGGTGCTCCATCTGGAAACGGAGCTTCCCGCCGACCTGAAATGCTTCGGCGAGGTCTTCATCTTCTTCCTCCGGTTCGGCGAAGAAATCCGGCTGCACATCGTCCGCTGTTGCCTGCCGGTGTTCCTGAAACTGACGAAGCCGCTTCTCCAGATCCTCTATCTTGCTAACGGTGCGCTCCATCGTAATGGCAAAGGAATGTACCGAGCTTTCAAGACGTTTGAGGAAATTCACCTTCATCATGCCGATGAGGAATTTCTCGCGGTTTTCCTGGCTGAAGTTGAGGATGTTGCGCGCCTCGTACTGGGCCTTGAATTGCGGTAGCACATAGCGTGACGGGTTGAACAGCGAGAGCTGATAGTTGTTGATTTCGTCGTTGAGGCGGTCGTAGGAGAGAAAGCGTCCTTTCAGGTCGATCTCGGAGAAAATCGATTCCGGCTTCTTGCGTTTCGGAAACTGGCCGATCCGCACCAACGACGCCCGGTAGTACTTCTTGATGTGCTTGCGCGAGCGGGCAATGGTGAGCTCATCGAGCAGGGTGAAGAATCCTGCCGAAAGCCGGTCCATCAGGTCACGGGCATCCTTCTCGCCGGCGCGCTTGGCCCACTCCATGAAAGTCTTTTGTGCCGTCGTCAACGTATCCTTGATGCTGTGGATACCGAAACTCTGCGAGAACGCTGCGTCGCGGCCTTCGGTGACGAAGTAGATCTGGTTGCGCAGGTCCTTGAGGTCGTTGTTGACCGGGGTGGCGGACAGCAACAGTACCTTGGTCTTCACCCCGGACTGGATGATGTCTTCCATCAGCCGTTCGTACCGACTCTTGCGGATGATGTTGCCGTCCTCGTCGCGCTTCCCTTTGGTGTTGTTGCGGAAGTTGTGCGATTCGTCGATGACGATGAGATCGAAGTTGCCCCAGTTGAGGGCCGCCAGATCAATACCATCTACCTTGCCGGTTTCTCGTGACAGATCGGTATGGGATAGCACCGTGTAGCCGAAGCGATCCTTCAGGAACGGGTTCAGTTCGCTGTTGTTCTGGGCAAGATAAACCGTCCAGTTGTCGCGCAGCTTCTTCGGGCAAAGAACGAGGACACGGAGGTTTCGCAGCTCGTAGTATTTGATGACGGCCAACGCAGTATAGGTTTTCCCCAAACCGACGCTGTCAGCCAGGATGCATCCGTTATGGGCATTGATCTTGTGTATCGCGCCCTTTGCACCGTCTTTCTGGAAATCGAACAATGCCTTCCAGATGTCCGTATCGACAATGGCCGTGCGATCAAATAGCTGGGCATCGTCGGCCTGACCAGACAGGAAACGTTCAAATACGTGAAACAGTGTCTTGAAGTAAATGAACTCCGGCGCGTGATTGACGTAGAGTTGCTCCAAGTAGCGCAGCACCTCTGCCTTGACGTCGGCGACTAGACTTTCGTCGGCCCAGAGTTGATCGAACCACTCCTTGAGTTCTGCCCGGTCACGGTCGCCGTCGACAATCAAGTTAAGTTCGATGTTGGGCGTTGCCGACAACCCAAGGCCGCGCCGGGTAAAATTGGAGCTGCCAAGTATGGCGTGCTCGCGCCGACCATCATCAATGTGATACAGCTTGCCGTGAAGCAGGTTGGCTTGCCTGACTGAACGAATGTCCACCTTCTCGCGTATCCAGGCGGCACACCGGCGGGCAATTTCCTTTTGCTGCAGGCGATTTGCCAGTTCGAGGCCTTCGTCTTCGATCTTGAACGACTTCTTGTCAGTCTTGTCCGGATCAAGCGAGGCGATGAACCGTGGCTCGCCAAAGAGAAAGTTCAGATGCTCGATGCGGTCAAGCTCAGCGGATAGCGCTTCATAGGCATAGATGGTGAAGTATGCCGAGACAACCGACAGATGACTTCCTGCGTTGATCTTCTCGACGAGGAAATCCGCAACCTTGCCGTGCGTATGATTGTCGCGAATGCCAAAGCTATTTGGCCCGTTAGCTGCCATCGCGCTTCCTCGCATCTTCGTCTCGCGCGCCACCACTACGCACCCAGTCGTCAACCTCCGAGACCTTGAACTTCCACAGGCGACCGATCCGATGGGCTGGCAGGCCCTTGGCATCGATCCATCGGTAGATCGAATCCCGCCTTACACCAAGGTGTTCTGCAATTTGCTCGACGGACACCCACGGCTCAGTCATTTCCGAACTCCATCGAGATTGAAATGGACAGCATAAAGTCGCACCAAATCGCAAAGGCCACAATTTAACAGGTTGCCGAAGGGGCGACCAGTGTTTGATGCAATACGCATCGCAAGATAGTGGAAATTCATCTAATTCCGCTTGGCTTCCTGATCGAACAGCGCGTTCATGGTGGCGTCGTCAATCACATCACGGAGCCCACGATGAACGCCAAGCAAACCGCCCTCGACGCCTACCTCGCCCGCACCGCCGCCATCCACGCCAAGCTCGAACGGCTGCAGCAACTCGCCGATGACCACTTCGGTCATGACTCCGATGCCATCCATTGGGGCCACGTCGGTGACCTCGGGCGGGTGGAGGTCGGGCTGGACGAGTTGCTGGCGATCTTCGGCGGCGACGAGTGACGACGCCCACCAACCACCGGAGATGATCATGACCGCCCAAACCAAACTCACCGACACTCAGACCACCATTCTCAAGGCTGCCGCTGGCCGCACCGACGGCAACATCGAGCCCCTGCCTCCCACCCTGCGCGGCAGTGCCCGCGCCAAGGTTATTGAGGGCCTGCTCGCCCGAGGGCTCGTCGTTGATGTCGACGGCCGCCACTTGCTCACCGATGCTGGCTACGTTGCCGTCGGGAAACGCCGCCCCGTTCCAAAGGGTGTCCAGAAAATGGACGTCCCCGATGCCCTCCAGAAATTGGAGGCCACGTCGCGGGTCATTCGCCCCGGCACCAAGCTGGCCGCAATCATCGACGCGATGCGCAACCCCGGTGGCGCGACCATTGCCCAGATGATTGCGGGCACCGGGTGGCAGGCCCACACCGTTCGGGGCGCAATCTCCGGCATGGTCAGGAAGCGCCTCGGTTACGAAGTCATCACCGAGAAGGGGGCGGACGGGCAGCGAGCCTATCGCATCGCCTGACTGCAAATCGCCCAAGGGTCTGCGCGTATCGCAGGCCCTTTCCTTCGGCCAAAATTCACGGTGGCCGTTTTGCCGATTTTCGGCCCTGAAATCGGCCGAAAACCGCGCCAGCACTGGTCGGATAAGGGGTGACCGTTTTTCGGCTCCAAGGGTATGAATTCAATTCCCATCCCTTACCTCTGGGCGTTGCGTACCCTTGCAGATCGAATCCTGGCACGGGATTGGCGCCTTTTCCCGGCGACGGTACGCACAGAATGCGTACCCTTTCTACCTCGCTGCCTGCACCCCTGCGAACCGGGGTGCAAACCGCAAACCCTGCAAACCTCGGTTTGCACCCTGACGCTATCGAAGCGCCGCGCTCGCGCCCCCCGCATTGGAATATCGCCAGGAAGGACCCCTTTCGCCTGGGCATACCCTTTCCCGCCGACCATAACAATAGAGGCTGACCGTCACCATCATCACAATCATCACCGGCGGCGTGATGGTCGTGACAGTGGTGATGATTGGTTCCTCTTGTTTACGTCGGCATGGAGCAGATGTCCCATCTCCGGTAAGATTTCCCGATTGGAACTCACCCTCGATGAACTGGCCCAACGAAACCTGCGATCACTACTGGGAACATGCCGACTGGCTGCCGCCCTGGTACATCCTTGACCGCTGGTGTCAGCGGGATGATCGGTGTCGCCAAGCCAAATACGAAGCCCTGCTGACCGCTTGCGAACGCGGCGACGTCAAGTACGGTCGTCGCGATGGCAAGGACTTTGATGATCCGGTTCGCGAACTGGCCGAGCGGCGCATCCTCATCATCGAGCGTACTACCTTCGATGCCTGGGCCACCCGGCTGGACGGCCAGAGTCCGCTGGCCGCACCGCCACGACCGATGGCGCCCCTCCCGCCAAAGCCAACTTGGGCAAAACCCACGCATTCCCCAACATCGTCAATTGCTGCCGTGGCTGATCCAGGCAACCGGCAGACCATCGACGATGCACCGGAGCAGGAGAGTGACGACGATAGTGGCGATGGCCCCGCACCAATTACAGCGGCCAGACCCAATCTCACTCCTCCCGCCGGCGATGTGCCCAGCGACGAGATCATTGCGGCCTTCCCCGTCGTTGCAGACGAAAAGGAAAACACCGAATGGTGGAAGAAGCGTATGCGGGAGGCCAAGGACTATGGCCTCACCGATGCACGTACCTACGCAGGCCGCCTCCGTGAGCAATCGCGCTGGCAGCCGAATCTCATCGCCTTCTGGCTCGTGGACAAGGGCTACATGAAGGCCAAGGTCGTCAAACGCATCATCACCCGCAGTTTCCCCGACTGGGCTGACTCCGTCGATTACTTCATCGTCGACTGACCTCTTTGCCGTAGTCCGTTACCGGCAAGCAGAAATTCCTTTGCCGTAACGTTTCCCGCCAAGCCCCATCCCTGCGTGCATCTTTGCCGCCGCCCTTGCTACGGCATGGGTACGGCAAACAACCTCCATCGCATTCCAACGCGAAACAGGAGGTTGCACCGATGTCCAGACCGATCCAGCCCAGGCTGATAGTGCTGCGCCGCCGCCAGGTCGAGGCGCGCACCGGGCTTGGCCGCAGCTCGATCTACGCTCTGATCGCCGACGGGCAATTTCCGGCACCGATCCGCCTGTCCGCCAATACGGTCGGCTGGCTGGAGCACGAGATCGACGGCTGGATTGCCGAACGCACCAAGGCATCCAGAACGGTGATGTCGTGATGGTCGACACCACCCTTTCTCCGGCCCAGTCAGTAGACGGCGACCATCACGATCATCACCACCGTGACATCGGTGATGTTGGTGATGGTGGTGACGATGGCGCTCTATTGTTAACGTCGCCGGCAGAGGGGATGCCCGACGATCCCATCACCATCATCGAAGCGGCCATCGAGCGCCTGCGCGACGACGTCGGTGCCATCGTCGAACCCGCCGTGGTCGCCGCCTTCTCCATCCTGCGCGCCACCGATCTGCCCAATTACCTGCGCCTGCGGCATCAGGCCAAGCAGACGAATCCGGCCTGCTCTGTCACTGAACTCGACAAGGCCGTGCAGCAATCGCTACCGGGTAGTGGCGATGAGCCCTCTGCACTTGATGAGTTGGTCACCCTGGCCCGCAACCAATGCCAGCTCAAGCACGATGCCGACCGCAATGCCGTCGCCGTGATTCCGATGCCGGGCCGGCAAGAAGTCTGGCGCGTCTATTCCACTGGCTACGAGGAATGGCTGCGCACCGCCTACTGGCGGGCCAAGGAAGCCGGCGTTCCCGAAACCACCATGAAGTCGGCGCTGGCGACCATTGCCGCCGCCGGTATCAACGATGGCAAGCAGATCGACCTCCACGTTCGCGCCGCCAGGGATGAGGCTGGCTACCTGATCGATCTTTGCGACGAGCAATGGCGGGCGGTTCTGGTCACCCCGATTGGCTGGCAGGTGCTCGATCACTCACCGGCGTACTTCACCCGCACCCAGTCGATGCGCCCGTTGCCGGAGCCGCAGCGTGGTGGCGACATCGGCCTGCTCTGGCAGCACACCAACATTCCCGGCAACCGCCGCGTGATGGTGCTGACCTGGTTGCTCGACAGCTTCCGGCCCGACACCCCATTCCCGGTGCTGGAACTGGTTGGTGAGCAGGGCTCAGCCAAGTCCACCACCCAAGCCGTGCTGCGCAGTCTGGTCGATCCGAACAAGGTGATGCTGCGCGGCCGACCAAAGACCGTCGAGGACATCTTCGTGGCCGCCGCCAACAACTGGCTGGTCAGCTACGAAAACCTGTCGGGCTTGACCGCCGAACAGCAGGATGCCTTCTGCACCTTGAGTACGGGAGGCGGCTTCGCCTCGCGTCAGCTCTATACCAACGGCGAAGAGCACATCATGGAAACCAAGCGGCCGGTGGTGCTGAACGGTATCGCCGTGGTTGCCACCCGCCCCGACCTGATTGACCGAGTGATCCACGTCGATATGCCGACGATCCCACCGGAGTCGCGCCGCGATGAAGCCGATACCTCGACGGCCTGGGAACGTGACCGGCCATGGGTGTTCGGCGCGCTACTGGATCTGTTCGTCGATGCCCTGCGCATCCTGCCCTCGGTCACGCTGACCCACAAGCAGCGCATGGCCGACTTCGAGCGTTTCGGCGAAGCGGTGGCCCGTGCCCTCGGTTTCAATCCCGGCGAATTCCAGCGCCAATACGCGGAACTGGTGCGTGCCGGCATCGACCGCGCCCTGGAGAGCAATGCCGTCGCGCAGGTGCTCGACAAGTACTTCGAGGAACGCATCTCGCCGTGGAACTGGCAAGGCACCGCCGGCCAGCTTTACTACTTGCTCAACAACCAGATCATCCCGGATCGCAGCACCTGGCCGAAGTCACCCAAAGGCCTCGCCGATCAACTGCGCCGCATCGCCCCGGCCTATCGCGCCAAGGGCATCGAGATCAGCCATCTCGGCCACAGCCGGGAGGGCGCGCTGTGGCGCATCACACCAATCCGTTCTTCAACCGCCACGCCGCCCGGCGTCGAGGGTGGCAATCGCTATGGAGCACACCGTGAATAAGCCCCCTTCCATTTCCAAAAACCTGCACCCGGTCTGGCAGCGCCATTTCGGCATCCAGGCCATCGAGCCCACGAAACCCGTGGCCAAGCCGCGCAATGCCGGCGAAGCACTGATCCAGGCGGCGCAGAAACTCGCCGCCGCCCACCCCAAAACCCGATAGGAGAACACCCGATGAAACTGAATCCGTTCAACAAGAAGTCCGCCGGCTACTTTGACAAGGTCAAGGCTGACCACGACCAACTGAGCCGGCAACTGGCCGCCGTCAAGAAGGAACTGATCGAGGCCGAAGAACAGCACGCCCGGGAACACGATAAGCAGACGCGCCTGCGTGATGCTGGCGGTTCGATGTCCATGAACGTGCCCCCGGCGGCCAGCGCGCACTGGCCAGTATTCACTGCGGCACACCAGCGAGTAGATCAACTCAAGTCGCAGGTAACCAGCCTCGAAGGTCAGATGCGTCCTCTCCAGCGCGTACTCAATGCCCCGGAGGCATTCGCCCAGGCACGCAAAACGCTGGATGAATTGATCGCGCAGAGCAAGGCATCCACCGCCAATGTCGAGACGACCGATGCCCAGATCGCCAAGCTCAACAAGCGGATTGCCGATCTCGAGGCCCGGATTGCCGCTGAAACGAAGTCGGCGTCCCAGACGCTGCTGGAGGGCGAGGGCGAATTCGTTGTCCCAGAATCCCTGACCAAACTCGAAGTGGAACTGCGGATTGCCCGCTCTTCCCTGGCCGATCTGCAGAGCAGGCGCGATACGGCCAGTTCCAAGTTGGGTGACCTGCCGGCAGGCATTCGCGAGGCCGAGCGAACCTTCATCCACTGCCGGGCCGATGTCGCCGAGATCGAACTCTACGAGCAGCTGATGCCGGTGATGAGTGCAGTGGCACGGGCTTCGGCGGCTCGGCGCGAAACCAGCTACCGCCACGACGAATCTCGGTTCGAGATTGAGATTCCGCGCGAGTTGGTGGAGATCGCACAAGCGGCGCTGGCCGAGGAGGTTCCTGCCACCTGATCGTGGCGGATGGCAGCGAGTCACGGCATAGCTGCCATCCGTCCTGATGCAGCGATTTCGGGATGCATCAGATCCATTCGCCATGCCGCGTAATGCCCGCCGGCGCTGACTGCGAAAGGCATCGCAGAAAGCCGGCACCCCCCAACAACCAGGAGACAACGATGGAAATCAAACCCACCCAATTCGACATGACCAATCCGTTCGCACCCATGCAGCAGCGGATGAATCAGGTCGAGGCCGTGCTGCGGCAGATGCCGCCTGCACAACGTGAGCAACTGCTGGCCGAACTGCTGCCACCTATGCCAATGCATCGGCCGTCGCCGCTGATTGAGCCTGCCGTGACGATGGTGACCGTCAAGGTCGAGGAATGGGATGGCGGGCCGGTGGTGCAGCAACGCTACCCCACCGCTGTCCTCCGGCCACGGCGAATCGTCGGCTACATACCCTGGCAGTGGCGCTGGATCGTCGCCGGCATCCGCCTTACTCGGATCGTGCGCAAGTCGGCCAAGCAGCAGATGAAGCAGTTCAACAAGCTGCAGCGCCAGATGATTCGACGGGTCCTTCCTCGCCGCAATGCCATGCGGGGGGCGCGAGCGCGCTGATTCGCTACCGACAGACGACGAAATGAGGTTACCAGGGTTACCAGTTACCACCCTGGTTACCACCTGATCACAAATTCAAGGAAATGAAATGAACACCACGACGATCAACAACAGCAGCACCGATCCCATGCCCATCGAGCGGCTGGGCCACTACGACCCGGAGGTCGAGCAGCGCGTGCAGCAGTGGCTCGCCAGCGGACAGCTACTGGCTTGGATTCCCATCCTCAGCCAGGAGAACTTCCCTGGCGTCCCGCCGCAAATCCTGCAGTTCGCCGACCGGCATCAAGAAGCGATGCGCTGGCCCATCCACTGCCCGGAGGACCTGCTGACTTTGCCCGATGGCATCACCGGCTGGTTGCTGCCTGCCAACGCCGAAGATACCGACGTGGCGTGCGGCGTATGGAGCGGTGAGGTGTACATCTTGGGCGTGCAGGACAAACGCACCGGCAGGAGACAGACCTTGCTGGGTGAGCGTACCGATGTTCCGACAGATGTCGGCAATCAGAGCGCGGTTTGACTTGGCTTCTGCTCGCCACAGCGCGTTCATGGATGTCCGCAAACCCTCTCGATGAAGGAGATTGAAATGAAGATGACAACCGTCACCGCGCTGGTGACCGACACCAACAAGCGCTTTCGTGGAGCAATGTCTGTACAGGTCGAGTTTGACGCCCACGGCCCGGTATGTATTCAGCACGCCGGGCAGACCTACCATTACACGGGCAAGGAGGGACGTAGCTTAGACAGGGGACTTGCCACACGCGAGATGGCCACCGTCGATGACGCCCGTCTGTGGACCACGCTGGACGTCATACAGATATGGGAGGACTGAGGATGACAGCCAGTCCGAAATCCTCCGTTGCCGCGCAGTTGGCGGCGCTACCCCAACTCCCGCAGGATCGCCTGTGGGCGTTGTGGGACGAGCATTTCCCGCGCCGACCAAAACGTGTGCAGCGCCGCTATCTCGAGGCACGTCTTGCCTACCGCCTGCAGGAGATTGCTCTCGGCGGTTTGCCGCCGGCGGTCAAGGCGCATCTGGCCGACTGCGGCGAGCAGCATTCCAAGATCAAGGTCGGCCGTGGCCCCGAAGTGCGGATGATGCCGGGCACTACGCTGATCCGCGAATGGGATCGCCGCGAGTACCGTGTCACCGTCCTGCCCGATGGGCTCTACGAACTGAATGGCCAGCGCTACAAAAGTCTGTCGGCGGCGGCACGCGCCATCACCGGCACGCACTGGTCGGGGCCGGCCTTCTTCGGCGTGAAGGGAGGGCGAAAATGAATCTTGTTGCTCCGAAGCGCTGCGCCGTCTATTGCCGCGTGTCCAGCGACGAGCGTCTCGATCAGTCCTTCAATTCCCTCGATGCGCAGAAGGATGCCGGGTTGGCCTACGTCGCCAGTCAGCGTACCGAGGGCTGGATTCCGGTGCCAGACGACTACATCGATCCCGGCTTCTCCGGCGGCAATATGGAACGACCTGGCCTCAAACGCCTGATGGCTGACATCGAGGCCGGCAAGGTCGATATCGTCGTGGTGTACAAGATCGACCGCCTGACCCGCAGCCTCGGGGACTTCTCGCGGCTGATCGAGGTCTTCGAGCGGCACAGGGTGTCCTTCGTGTCGGTCACCCAGCAGTTCAACACCACCACCTCGATGGGGCGGTTGATGCTGAACGTCCTACTGTCCTTCGCGCAGTTCGAACGGGAGGTCACCGGCGAGCGTATCCGCGACAAGATCGCCGCATCCAAGGCCAAAGGGATGTGGATGGGCGGTCATCCGCCACTCGGCTATCGGGTTGAGGATCGCCGGCTGGTGGTACTGGATATCGAGGCCGATTTGGTCAAGCGCATCTTCTCCGATTTCGTGGCCTGCCGGTCGACCACCGATCTGGTACGGCAACTGGCCGCCGACGGCAAAACCAACAAACAGGGCAAGCCCTTCAGCAAGCAGATGCTCTACAAGCTGCTGCACAACCGCGTCTATCGGGGCGAGATTCCCCACAAGGGGCAGTTCCATCCGGGGGCGCACGAGCCGATCATCGATCAGGCATTGTGGGACGCCGCGCACGCCATCCTCGCGCAGAACAATCGCCAGCGCACGTCGGAGACCTGGCAACGGCGACAACCGGAAGCTTTGCTGCTCGGGCTGTTCTACACCGCCGACGGCGAGAAATACCAGCCGGCCTTCACGAAGAAGCCAAACGGCAAGCGCTATCGCTACTACGTGCCCAATCGCAAGGTGCGCTTTGGGGCCGACGCCAGCCACGCAGGCCGGGTGCCGGCGGAACCCATCGAGCAGATGGTGCTGGCGCAAATCCACGCCGCGCTGATGTCGCCGGAGATGGTGCAGTCGGTGTGGGACGTGGCCCGGGAGAAATACCCGGCATTGACCGAGCCGGAGGTGGTGCTGCCGCTGCGGCAGATGGGCCAGGTCTGGACGCAGTTGTTCCCCGCCGAGCGCCAGCGCATCGTCCAGTTACTGGTCGAGCGCGTGACACTCCGGGATGAAGGCATCGAGATTACCTGGCGGGAGTCTGGTTGGCACGCCCTGGCCGGCGAGATGCGGCCGGGCACGATTGGGGCGGAATTACTGGAAATGGAGCAGCAAGAGGTGGTGGCATGACACGGATCATTCAGACGGGCGCAGCCATCAATCGGCAGGACGCAAAACTCACGACCTTTATCCCGGTGCGCATCAAGCGGCACGGTGGGCGCAAGATGGTGATTCCAGCGGCTGCCGGAGACAAGATGCCGGAGCACGATGCGCCGATCCTGACGGCGCTGTCCAAGGCGTTTCACTGGCAGCGACTCATCGACGAGGGCATCGTCAGCAGCGGATCAGACATTGCCCGGCGCGAGGGACTACATCAGACGACTGTGAATGAATTGCTGCGGCTGACGCTGCTCTCGCCGAAGCTGGTGCGCAGCATCCTCGACGGCCATCAGCCGAAAACCTTGAGCTTGCTCTGGTTGAAGAACAATTTGCCGCCGTCGGACTGGGATGAGCAGCACGCATTATTCGATGGATTCGATGCGTAAAACGGGTTTGCAAGGTTTCTGGTCAGGGCGGTTGACGCCCAACCATCGGCCCGAAACCCGCATGAAATCGAGGGGGTGAGCCTCGTCCAGCCACAGGTCAAATGGAGAAAAGAGAGGCGTCCGAGGCCCGGTGGGCAGGAAAATGCACCACAGGCGCGATGGCGAAACACCAGACCCCGCCGAAAGCCCCGCCAGTGCTGGCGCGGCGGGCAAGAAAAAACCCAACCGGTAAGGGTTGGGTTTTAGGATTGGTGGGCCCGCTGGGACTCGAACCCAGGACCAAAGGATTATGAGTCCTCTGCTCTAACCGACTGAGCTACAGGCCCTCAAGCCGGCTGTTGCTTCGCCGACTTCGCCTTGCCATGCTGTCCGCACTGTTTTCGGCTCGCCGCCTCGCTACAACCGTTTTGGGCCGCACGCTGGGAGAACGGCGTGCGGTGGTTACGATTACTCCGCGCCGTCGAGGAAACTGCGCAGCTTCTCGGAGCGGGAGGGATGGCGCAGCTTGCGCAGCGCCTTGGCTTCGATCTGGCGGATGCGCTCGCGCGTCACGTCGAACTGCTTGCCGACTTCCTCGAGGGTGTGGTCGGTGTTCATCTCGATGCCGAAGCGCATCCGCAGCACTTTGGCCTCGCGCGGCGTCAGGCTGTCGAGCACCTCCTTGGTGATCTCGCGCAGGCTGGCGAACAGCGCGGCATCGGCGGGCGCCAGGGTCGCCTGGTCCTCGATGAAGTCGCCCAGATGGGAGTCGTCGTCGTCGCCGATCGGCGTTTCCATCGAGATCGGCTCCTTGCTGATCTTGAGGATCTTGCGCACCTTGTCCTCGGGCATCTCCATCTTTTCGGCCAGTGTCGAGGGATCGGGCTCAAGGCCGGTTTCCTGGAGGATCTGGCGGCTGATGCGGTTCATCTTGTTGATGGTCTCGATCATGTGCACCGGGATGCGGATGGTGCGCGCCTGGTCGGCGATCGAGCGCGTGATGGCCTGGCGGATCCACCAGGTGGCGTAGGTCGAGAACTTGTAGCCGCGCCGGTATTCGAACTTGTCCACCGCCTTCATCAGGCCGATGTTGCCTTCCTGGATCAGGTCGAGGAACTGCAGGCCGCGGTTGGTGTATTTCTTGGCGATCGAGATCACCAGGCGCAGGTTGGCCTCGGTCATCTCGCGCTTGGCGCGCCGCGCCTTGGCCTCGCCGGTGGACATCTGCTTGTTGATGTCCTTGAGTTCCTTGAGGGAAATGCCGATGCGGTTCTGCAGGCCGATCAGTTTCTGCTGCTCCTCGAGTACCGCGGGTGCGGCCCGCATCAGCGCGGCGGCGTAGGGCTTGCCCGACTGGACTTCCTGCTTGAGCCAGTCCATGTCGGTTTCGTTGCCGGGGAAAACCTTGATGAAGTGCTGGCGCGGCATGTGCGCCTTGTCGACGCACAGGTGGAGGATCTTGCGCTCGTGGTTCCTGACCGCTTCGACCATGCCGCGCACCGAGTCGCACAGACGCTCGATCGTGCGCGCGGTGAAGCGGATGTTCATCAGCTCATCGGAGATCTGCTTCTGGACGCGCAGATAGCCCTTGTCCTGCGAGCCTTTGCGGGTCAGCGTCTGCATCAGCTTGCCGTAGAGCTGGTGGATGATGGCAAAACGTTCCAGGGCGGCCAGTTTGAGCTTGAGCATCGAGGCGGAAACGCGCGCCTCGGCGGCTTCCTCGTCGTCGAGATCGAGATCGTCCTCGATCCCCTCGTCCTCGACTTCCTCGTCGCCGGCCCCGGCCTTGATGTCCTCGGCAGACGCGTCCGGGCCGATCAGGCCGTCGATCAGCTCGTCGATGCGCATTTCCTCGCAATCGACCTTGTCCGCCATGGCGAGAATCTCGGCGATCGTGGTCGGGCAGGCGGAAATCGCGAGCACCATGTGCTTCAGGCCTTCCTCGATGCGCTTGGCGATCTCGATTTCTCCCTCGCGCGTCAGCAGCTCGACCGTGCCCATCTCGCGCATGTACATGCGCACCGGATCGGTGGTGCGACCGAACTCGG
>JAGXSN010000102.1 GCA_018333815.1 Sulfuritalea sp.
ATCGAGGTGTTCAAGGCGCACAACATCGGCTACTTCTTCTACAACGGCGGCGGCGATTCGGCCGATACCTGCTACAAGGTGTCGCAGCTGTCCGAGAAGCTCGGCTATCCGGTGCAGGCGATCCACGTGCCCAAGACGGTCGACAACGACCTGCCGATCACCGACAACTGCCCGGGTTTCGGCTCGGTCGCCAAGTACATCGCCGTGTCGACGCTCGAGGCCACCTTCGATGTGCGCTCGATGTGCGCGACCTCGACCAAGGTGTTCGTGCTCGAGGTGATGGGCCGCCATGCCGGCTGGATCGCCGCGGCGGGCGCGATGGCTTCCGGCAAGGAGCGCGAGCTGCCGATCGTCGTGCTGTTCCCAGAAGTGCTGTTCGACAAGGACAAGTTCCTCGCCAAGGTCGACAGCCTGGTGAAGAAATTCGGTTACTGCACGGTGGTGGTTTCCGAAGGCTGTCACTGGCCCGACGGCAAGTTCCTCGCCGAGCAGGGCACGCGCGATGCCTTCGGCCACGCCCAACTCGGCGGGGCTGCCCCGGTGGTCGCCAACATGGTCAAGGAAGCCCTGGGGCACAAGTTCCACTGGGGCGTTGCCGACTACCTGCAGCGCGCCGCGCGCCACATCGCCGCCAAGACCGACGTGGACCAGGCGTATGCGGTGGGCAAGGCGGCCGTCGAGTTCGCCCTCAAGGGCCACAACGCGGTGATGCCGACCGTCGAGCGCGTTGCCAGCAAGCCGTACAAGTGGAAGGTGGGCATGGCGCCGCTGGCGAAGGTCGCCAACGTCGAGAAGATGATGCCGAAGAACTTCATTACCAGCGATGGTTTCGGCATCACCGACAAGTGCCGCGAGTACCTCGCGCCGCTGATGAAGGGCGAGGATTATCCGCCATATGGCGTCGACGGATTGCCGAAATACGTGACGCTGAAAAACGCCGCGGTGGCAAAGAAGTTGCCGGAGTTCAAGCTTTGAGCAGGGCAAGCCCCGGTCGTTGCAGCTGACGACCGGGACTTTCAACGGGTTAAATCTTTTCAAGGACAGGGGGGTGTATGGATGCAGGTTTGATATTCGCACTGGTCTGCGCAGTCGGCGCGATTGTGTATGGCTTGATTTCCACGCAATGGATTCTCGCGCAACCGACGGGCAACGAGCGCATGCGCGAGATTGCCGCGGCTGTGCAGGAGG
Source organism: Sulfuritalea sp. (assembly GCA_018333815.1). Classification (GTDB taxonomy): domain Bacteria; phylum Pseudomonadota; class Gammaproteobacteria; order Burkholderiales; family Rhodocyclaceae; genus Sulfuricystis. Next base: position 1,189 of record JAGXSN010000102.1, read on the forward strand.
GCGCGCAGGCTTACCTCAAGCGTCAATACTCGACCATCGCGTGGGTGGGTGTCGCGATCACCGCCCTGCTGTGGATTTTCCTTAGCGCCTCCACGGCGATCGGCTTCGTTCTGGGCGCGGTGCTTTCGGGCGCGGCCGGCTTCATCGGCATGAACATCTCGGTGCGCGCCAACGTGCGTACGGCCGAGGCGGCCAGCCGGGGGCTCAACGAGGCGCTCAACATCGCCTTCCGCGGCGGCGCGATCACCGGCATGCTGGTGGTCGGCCTGGGCCTGCTGGGCATCGCCGGCTACTTCGCCATTCTCAGGACGATGGCCGGAGACCAAACTCTCGACCACATCCTTCATCCCCTGATCGGCCTCGGCTTCGGTTCCTCGCTGATCTCGATCTTCGCGCGACTCGGCGGCGGCATCTTCACCAAGGGCGCGGACGTCGGCGCCGACCTGGTGGGCAAGGTCGAAGCGGGCATCCCGGAAGACGACCCCCGCAACCCGGCCGTGATCGCCGACAACGTCGGCGACAACGTCGGCGACTGCGCGGGCATGGCGGCCGACCTGTTCGAGACCTACGCCGTGACGATCGTCGCGACCATGCTGCTCGGCGCCCTGTTGTTCAAGGCGACCCCGGCGCTCGCGGAGTCCGCCGTCCTCTACCCGCTGGTACTGGGCGGCTTCTCGATCATCGCCTCGATCATCGGCGCCTTTTTTGTCAAGGTTTCGCCCGGCCAGAAGATCATGACCGGTCTCTACAAGGGCCTGATCGCCGCCGGCGTGATCGCCATGATCGGTTTCTACCCGCTGACCGGCTGGATCATCGACGATCATCTGCTCGACCAGGTGCTCGGCATCAGCGGCGGCGCGGAGATGCGGCTCTACGGCGCCGCTATCATCGGCCTCGTCCTCACCGGTCTGCTGGTCTACATCACCGAGTACTACACGGCGACCCAGTACGGCCCGGTGCGTCACATCGCCGAAGCCTCGACCACGGGACACGGCACCAACGTCATCGCCGGTCTGGGCGTCTCGATGAAGGCGACGGCCTGGCCGGTGCTGGCGGTGTGCGCCTCGATCTGGGCGGCCTACACGCTTGCCGGCCTCTATGGTCTCGGCATCGCGGCCACCTCGATGCTGTCGATGGCCGGCATCATCGTCGCCCTCGACGCCTACGGTCCGATCACCGACAACGCCGGCGGCATCGCCGAAATGGCCGGACTGCCCGAGTCCGTCCGTAGCGTGACCGATCCGCTCGACGCCGTCGGCAACACCACCAAGGCGGTGACCAAGGGCTACGCGATCGGTTCCGCCGGTCTGGCCACGCTGGTGCTGTTCGCCGACTTCACCCACAGCCTGAAGGCCCATAACCCGGGAATCGAGTTCAAGTTCGACCTGTCCGACCCGGCGGTGATGATCGGCTTGTTCATCGGCGGTCTGGTGCCCTTCCTCTTCGGCGCCATGGCGATGGAAGCGGTCGGGCGCGCCGCCGGCTCCGTCGTCGTCGAAGTGCGTCGGCAGTTCCGCGAGATCAAGGGCATCATGGAAGGCAAGGCCAAGCCGGAATACGGCACCTGCGTCGACATGCTGACCAAGGCCGCGATCAAGGAAATGATGATCCCGTCCCTGCTGCCGATCCTGGTTCCGGTCGTGGTTGCGTTCGGCATGAACTTCATCATGGAACCGGTCAATGGCGTGGGCGCCGGCGTGCGTGCGCTGGGCGGCGTCCTGCTCGGCTCGATCGTGACCGGCCTGTTCGTCGCGATCTCGATGACTTCCGGCGGCGGCGCCTGGGACAACGCCAAGAAATACATCGAAGAGGGCAACTACGGCGGCAAGGGTTCCGACGCGCACAAGGCGGCGGTGACCGGCGACACCGTGGGCGACCCCTACAAGGATACGGCGGGCCCGGCGGTCAACCCGCTGATCAAGATCATCAACATCGTTGCCCTGCTGCTCGTCCCGCTCATCGCCTGAGCGACGACGCGCCAGCTGCGAGGGCGGTCCCGTGAAACGGGGCCGCCCTTTTTCATGGTGCGTCCTGTGGGCAAAGCGGAAAATCGGCGCTGGCGAGACGGCGCCGCGCGCCCGTTCAGGATCGGCCGTGCCGCCGGAAATCGCGCAACCGGAACCCCAGCAGCCAGAGCGTGGCGAAATAGGTCAGCGTCCCCGCGCCAACCAGCGCGAGCAGGCGAGCGATGCGCTGCGCGGGAGCAGCGGCCAGCCAGTCGGCTTCCGCGCCCATGCCGAACCAGAGCACCCCGGCCAGGGCCGCGAGGGCGATCGTGATCTTCGCGCCAAAGGCCAGCCAGCCGGCCTGGGGCCGATAGATGGCGCGCCGCCGCAGGCCGCGGAAAAGCAAGGCGGCGTTGAGGCAGGAGGCCAGGCCGATCGAGAGGGCCAGGCCGGCGTGCCCGAGCGGCACGATGAAGGCAAGGTTCATCGCCTGCGTCGCCGCCAGCGTGATCAGCGCGATCTTCACCGGCGTCCGGATGTTCTGCTGCGCGTAGAAGCCGGGGGCGAGCACCTTGACCAGGATCAGGCCGGTTAACCCGATGCTGTAGGCCACGAGCGCCTCGCGCGTCTGCAACACGTCCGCCGTGGTGAAGGCGCCGTGCTGGAACAGGGTCGCGATCAACGGCACGCCCAGCATGGCCAGAGCCACCGCGGCGGGCAGGGTCAGCAGGAAGGTCAGCCGCAGCCCCCAGTCGAGCAGGCCGGAGAATTCGGCCGGGTCGCTGCTGCTGTGAGCCCTGGCCAGGCTCGGCAGCAGGATGGTGCCGAGTGCGGCGCCGAGCAGGCCGGCGGGGAATTCCATCAGCCGGTCGGCGTAATAGAGCCAGGAAACGCTGCCGGAAGTCAGGAACGAGGCGAAGATGGTGTTAATCAGCAGCGAGATCTGGGCGACCGACACGCCCAGCACGGCCGGCGCCATCAGCATCAGCACGCGCCGGACGCCCGGATCGCCGGGGGCGAAATCGAAGCGCGGCAGCATGCCGATCTTCTTCAGGGCGGGCAACTGGATCGCCAGTTGCAGAATGCCGCCGAGAAACACTGCCCACGCCAGCGCCAGGATGGGCGGGTCGAAATAGGGCGCGGCGAACAATGCCATGCCGATGAAGGACAGATTGAGCAGGGTCGGCGTGAAGGCGGGCAGGGCGAAGCGGCTCCAGGTGTTGAGGATGCCCGCCGCCAGCGCGACCAGAGCCATGAACAGGATGTAAGGGAAGGTGATGCGCGTCAGGTCGACCGTCAGCGCGAACTTCTCGGGATTCGCGGCGAAGCCGGGCGCGGAGAGGTAAATCAGCGCCGGGGCGCCGATGACCCCGAGCGCGGCGACCCCCAGCACGATGAGGAACAGCAAGGTGGCGACGCGATCCACCAGCGTCCTGGTTTCGTCGGTGCCGCGCTGATTGCGGTATTCGGCCAGCAGCGGCACGAAAGCCTGGGAAAAGGCGCCCTCGGCGAACAGGCGCCGCAGCAGGTTGGGCAGGCGGAAAGCGACGAAAAACGCATCCGTGAGCACGCCTGCGCCGAAATTGTGAGCGATGACGAAATCGCGGACAAAGCCGAGAATGCGCGATAACAGCGTCAGGCTGCTGACGGTGGCCAGGGTGCGCAGCAGGTTCATGAGGACGGATGTTAGCCGCCCACGCGCCAGCCCAGACCGGGAAAAGCGCCTTGCATTGGCATGCTTCTCCGCCTATAATCGCGCACTTCCACTCACACCATAGAGCTTGTCCCATGGCCAATACCGCTCAAGCCCGCAAGCGCGCCCTGCAATCGACCAAGCGTCGCGCCCACAACATGAGCCTGCGTTCCGAGCTGCGCACCGCGATCAAGAAGGTGCGCAAGGCCGTCGTCGCCGGCGACAAGGCAGCCGCCCAGGCAGTCTTCAAGGAATCCCAGAGCGTCATCGATTCGATCGCCGACAAGAAGATCATGCACAAGAATGCGGCTGCGCGTCACAAGAGCCGCCTCGCTGCCGCGATCAAGGCGCTCTAAGCGGTCCGGAAACATCCGGAATCGGGCGTGGGCGCCGCAAGGCGCCCACGCCGTTTATGGCTGGATCGAAA
>JAGXSN010000103.1 GCA_018333815.1 Sulfuritalea sp.
GGCCGCCTCGGCGGCCAGCCGGGCCAAGAGCAGCTCGGCGGTGCGTTCGCGCACGCGCTCCTCCAGCTCCGCCCGATGCCGCGCCAGCTCCGCCTCGCCGCGCTTGCGCTCGCTGATGTCCCGGAAGGCGACGACGGCGCCGATGCAGATCTTGCCGCGGTGCATCGGGTTGGCCGCCATCTCGACCGGGAAGCCGCTGCCGTCCTTGCGCAGGAACCACTCCTCGACCCGGCGCGGCTGGCCATCCTGCATGGTCTGCCAGATCGGGCATTCCGCGTAGGGATAAGGCCGGCCGTCGGGCCGGTGGTGGTGGAACAGCGCGTGCGGGTTGCGGCCGAGCACTTCGCTTTCTGCGAAACCCAGCATCTCCAGGGCCGCCGCGTTGATGAAAACGCAATGTCCGTCCCGGTCGACGCCATAGACGCCTTCGCCGAGGGTGTGCAGCAGCAGCAAGTTGCGTTCGCGCGCCTGGCGTTCGCGCCGGGCCAGCAGGATCGAGATCAGGGCCAGCGCAACGATGACCAGAAGTGCGATGCCGGCGCCGACGATGACTTCTACCCATTGCCGCCAAAGGTCGCCCCAGGTGATCTCGGGCGCCCGGTCGAACGGCGGCAGGCGCAGCGCGCGCGCCACCTCCTCGACGGGCTGATAATCGGCCGGCACGGTATAGCCGTGGATGCCGGCGGCGCGCGCGGCCGGATGGTCGGGGGCGAGCGAGAACAGCGCGGCGGCGACATGGCGCACCTGCCGTTCCGTCACGTCCGGCAGGGCGAACACCGGCCACTCGGGATAGAGCCGGGTCGAGACGGCGAAGGGGAAGCCGGGATGGCGCTGCGGGTGAATCACCTTCACCTGGCCGGGCTCCAGTTCGCCGCTCCTGAACATGCCTTCGAGAATGCCGGTGCGGATGAAGCCGATGTCGGCGCGGCCGTCGATCACCGCCTGCACCGCGGCCTGGTGGCTTCCGGTCTCGATCATGCCGGAGGCCTGGGCAGGCAGGCGGATGCCGATGCGGTGCAGCTCGTAGGCCTGGGCGCGGTAGCCGCCCATGAACTCCGTGCCCGGCGTGGCGATGGTCCGGCCGCGCACGTCGGCCAGTTCCCGCAGGTCGGCGCGGCCGGCCGCGGCGACGATCACGCCGCCCAGCTGGGAAAGCGACTGGCCCGCTTCGATGTTGGTCTTGGTGGCGATCACGCCGGTGAGCCGATGCTGCCGGCGCACGGCGATAAAATGGCCCGGATTGGTGGTGACGATGTCGACCGCCCCGGCGGCGATGGCCTGCTCGAGCTCGGCCATGGGCAGCACGCGCAATTCGATCGTCTCGTGCCGGAGCGTCCGGTTGAGGTAGGCGACCAGCGGGGCATACTGGGCCTGGGTCTGCTCCACGCCGAGATAGGCGAACACGCCGAAGACCAGTCTTTCCTTCGCCGCCGCCGCGCCCGTCGCGAGCAGGAAGAGGCAGGCGGCCATCAATGCAGTCAGTGCGGGAAGCCCCCGGCGCGGGGAACGGGTGGCAAGCATGGTCGCCCTCACCTTACCACAGCGTTCAGGAACTTTGCAGCCCATGCGGTCAAGGATACAGCCGCCGCGCCGCGCTCTCCGCCTGCCAGCGCGACTCGTCGGGGCGGGCCAGCGCATCGAGATCGGCCGGCGTCGCGGCCGGGTCGTCCACCCATGTGCGCAGCAGCGGGCCGCCGTTGATCAGGTCGATGGCGAGGCGGTCGCGCTCGTATTCGTAGGGAAAGTCGCGCCAGAGCGGATAGTCGGGGTACAGGCGGCGCAGCGCCTTGCAGGCGAGCGCCATCAGCCGCCACGGCCGGAAGCGGGCGTGGTCGTAGTGGGCCGGATCCTCGACGTGGATCTGGATGCCCTGGCAGAGCCGGCCGGCATGCTTGTGGATAGTCGGTTCGAACCAGCAGGGGCGCAGTTTGCAGCCTGTCAGCCAGCGGGGTGCCAGTGTGCGCATTTCGGTGAGCAGGGCGGCAGCGTCGAGGTCGGGGGCGCCGAACAGCTCGAGCGGCCGGGTCGTGCCGCGTCCTTCGGAGAGGGTCGTGCCTTCGAGCATCACCGTGCCGGCGTAGCAGCGCGCCATCGAGAGGTTGGGCGCGTTGGGACTCGGGTTGATCCACTCGCGTGCGCCGAGCGGCCAGCCGAAGCCGGGGGCGGCTTCGGGTTGCCATCCCTCCATCGTCACGACTTCGCACTCGACGTCGAGCTTTAGCGTGGCGACGAACCAGCGCGCCAGCTCGCCCATGGTCAGGCCGTGGCGCATCGGCATGGGGCCGGCGCCGACGAAGCTCTCCCAGCCGGGACGCAATGCCAGCCCCTCGACCGGCCGGCCAGCCGGATTCGGGCGGTCGAGCACCCAGACCGCCTTGCCATGCTGCGCGGCGGCTTCGAGCACGTAGCGCAGCGTGGTGATGAAGGTGTAGATGCGGCAGCCGAGGTCCTGCAGGTCGACCAGCAGCACGTCGAACGTGTCCATCATCGCATCCGTCGGGCGACGCACCCCGCCATAGAGGCTGAAGACGGGAATCCGGTGCGCCGGGTCGATGAAGTCGGGTGACTCCACCATGTTGTCCTGTTTGTCGCCGCGCAGGCCGTGCTGCGGGCCGAAGGCGGCGGTCAGCTTGATGTCCGGCAGTGCAGCCCGGTCACCCAGTGCGTCGAGGCTGTGCGTCAGGTCGCGCGTCGTCGAGGCCGGATGGGCGAGCAGGGCGACGCGCCGACCGGCGAGCGGCTTACGCAATTCTGGCGATTCGAGCAGGCGCTCGATGCCGAACTTCATGCGCGCATTCCCGTCTTGTCGAGGCACAGGGTGAAGCCGCCGGGATGGTGGAAATCGGGCTTACCGGGCGGGTGGGCGAGCGCCCAGTAGCCGCGGCTGCCGTCGTGCGCCTCGACGACCGCGGCGAGGGCGCAGGTCAGGATCTCTCCTGCGGGCAGCGCGGCGGCCGGCAGCGCGGCGGCCAGCCTCAGGCGGTCGGTTTCGTCGCCCGACCGGAGGGTCGGAGCCGGGCAGGGCAGGGGAATTTCCACCGGCTTGCGGTAGGCGCTGAAATCATAAACGGCCCACTGGCCGGAGGGTGAGAAATTGAATTCGCGATAGCGGTCATGGCCCGTCCCGACGAACAGCTCGCAGCAGGTCGTCTGCCAGAGCGCATCCGGCGGCGCCGGCCGATCCGGGCCGGGGATGCGCAGCAAACCGACGGGGCCGTGGATCGAATAGGCGAGCGTCAGGCTGCCATCGGGCTTGAGCAGCAGCGTGACGCCGATGCGCTGGTTCAATCCCTGCGGATTGTCCGGGTGCCCCGTCAACGTCGCATGGATCGCGTGCGTCATGCCCGGCTGGACAGCTTATTCGGCCACGACCTTCTGGCACTGCTCGCCGAGCCCCTCGACACCGAGGCGAACGACGTCGCCGGCCTTGAGAAATTGCGGCGGCCGCATGCCCATGCCGACGCCGCTCGGGGTGCCGGTGCAGATCACGTCGCCGGGATTGAGGGTCATGAACTGCGAGATGTAACTGACCAGGAAGACGACCGGAAAGATCATGTCGGCGGTGTTGCTGTCCTGCCGCTTTTCGCCATTCACCTCGCACCAGACGCGCAGCGCCTGCGGGTCCGGCACTTCGTCGCGCGTGACGAGCCAGGGGCCGAGCGGCGCGAAGGTGTCGCAGCCCTTGCCCTTGTCCCAGGTGCCGCCGCGGTTCTTCTGGAAATCGCGCTCGGATACGTCATGGCAGGTCACGTAACCGGCCAGATGGTCGAGCGCCTGCTGCTCGCTCGCGTAGCGGGTGGTGCGGCCGATGACCAGGCCGAGCTCGGCTTCCCAGTCGGTTCTGACCGAGCCGCGCGGCAGGACGATTGGATCGAACGGGCCGTTGATCGCGCTGGTGGCCTTCATGAACAGCACCGGTTCGGCCGGAATCGCCGCGCCGGTTTCCTTCGCATGGGCGCGGTAGTTGAGGCCGACGCCGACGATCTTGGAAATGCCGGTCAAGGGCACGCCGAGGCGCGGCTTGCCCTTGACGAGCGGCAGCGTGGCCGGGTCGATGCGGCCCAGGCGTTTGATCCCGGCCGGGGACAGCTCGGCCCAGCCGATCGTGGCGCAGTGAGCGGACAGGTCGCGCAGTTTGCCCTGGGCGTCGATGAGGCCGGGTTTTTCGCGCCCCCTGGCGCCGTGACGGACGAGTTTCACGTCTTGTTCTCCTTGCCAAGGCCGCCGAGCAGGCCGCCGAGTAGGGCGGCGACGGGGCGCAAATGGCGCAGCGGGTGCCGCTCGTTTTGCCGTCCCGCCGGCGCCGACTTTTGCGCGGGTGGCGGCGCGCCGCCCTCCCTGGGTGCGTAGGGCTGCGAGAAATCGAAGCCGTCCGCGGCGATCAGCGGCTGCTTCGGCACGTACGGCAGATGGGCGGCGGGCGCGGGCAGGTGGTCGATCGGGGATTTCGGCCCGCGGCCGGCGCGCGGTTCGTGCCGATGACCGTGACCGCCCCGGCCGGTCCTGTCGCCCCGCTCGCGCTCTTCGGGCGGCGCGGCGGAACCGGGTTCGAAGCCGGGCACGACGACCTGCTCGATCTTGAACCTGGTCAGCCTCTCGATCTCGGCGAGGCGCGGTTTTTCCTCGGGCGCGACCAGCGAGGTGGCTTCGCCTTTCTTGCCGGCGCGGCCGGTGCGGCCGATCCGATGCACGTAGTCCTCGGCGACGCGCGGCAGTTCGTAGTTGATGACGTGGGGCAGGTCGTCGATGTCGAGGCCGCGCGCGGCGACATCGGTGGCGACCAGCACGCGCGCCGCGCCCGACTTGAAGGCTTCGAGCGCCTTGGTGCGGTCCTGCTGGCTCTTGTCGCCGTGGATCGCGGTGGCATTGATGCCTTCGCGTTCGAGCCAGGTGGCCAGCCGCGCCGTGCCGAACTTGGTGCCGACGAACACCAGCACCTGGGTCATCGCAGGATCGTCGAGCATCTGCTTGAGCAGGTAGCGCTTCCGGTCGGCGGCGACCGGGTGCACGCGGTGGGCGATGGTTTCCGAGACCTGGTTGCGGCGCGCGACCTCGATGAGTTGCGGCGCCTTGAGCATGGCGTCGGCCAGCTTCTTGATCTCGTCCGAGAAGGTGGCGGAAAACAGCAGGCTCTGGCGCGTCGTCGGCAGCAGCTTGAGGATGCGCTTGATGTCGGGAATGAAGCCCATGTCGAGCATGCGGTCGGCCTCGTCGAGGACGAGGAACTCGACGAAGTTGAAGCTCACGGTCTTCTGCTCGACATGGTCGAGCAGGCGGCCCGGCGTGGCGACGACGATCTCGCGGCCTTCCTTCAGCTCGGCGATCTGCGCCCGCATGTCCACGCCGCCGTAGATGCAGACCGAGCGCAGGCCGAGATATTTGCTGTAGGTCTTGGCCGATTCTTCCACCTGCATCGCCAGTTCGCGCGTCGGCGTCAGGATCAGCGCGCGCACCGGGTGGCGGGCCGGCGAGGGCGAGTTGCTGGCGTGCCGGGCGAGCTGGTGCAGCAGCGGCAGGATGAAGGCAGCGGTCTTGCCGGTGCCGGTCTGGGCGCCGCCCATGACATCCTGGCCGGACAGGACGAGGGGAATGGCCTGCGCCTGGATCGGGGTGGGTTCGGTGTAGCCGGCGTCATGCACGGCTCTGAGAATTTCGGGCGCCAGCCCGAGGTCGGTGAATTTCACGGCGTCACTCCGGTTTGTGTCGCGCGCCAGACCGTCTGGGACTGCGCCGGCTCAGGCAGGGCGACAATGAAGGGGCGCAGCCGCGTCCAACCGGCAGGACGCGGGCGGATTCTACGGCAGATCGGGTCGGCGTGAAACGCCTTGCGTGCCGACCCTCCGGCGTCAGGCGGGCCCGCCGCCGGGAGCGGCCGGCTCGGCTTTGGCCGGGGGCTTGCCGGTCGCTGCGTTGCCGGCCGGCACGACGGCGATGTTGTTCTCGCGCATATAGGCGTCCATGTCGCGCCAGCCGGCGAAGATGGCGGCCTTGGACGCCCTGTGATTGAGCCTGTAGCATTCCTCCAGCGCCCGGCCGCTGTGTCGACAGCCGCCGCCGATCGCCTTGCCCTCGGCTTCGCGCGCCGCCTCGATCTTGGCCGGATCCTCGATGCCCAGCAACTCGCAGCCCGACAGCAGCAGGCCGCAGGTCAGGGCGAGCAGGACAAGGCGGGGACGGGTGGCCATGGCGACAGTCTACGGCAAAACCCCGGCGGGCCTGAGTGCGGAATAGGCGGCCGGAACGCGGCCCATATGTCGCGTTACACTGGCCGCCTTTCTTGTCGAGGAAAACCAGGCGATGAAGCGATCATTGACAGGCCTCGCCGCGTGCGCGCTGCTGCTCGCGCCGCTGGCCGCCGCCGCCGCCCAGCCCCGGCCCGCCAAGGCGCCGCCCCCGGCGCCGGTGCAGGAGATCGTGCTGCGCCACACCCTGGCCGGAGCGCCGCTCGACGCCCTTGCCACCCTGGTGCTGCGCTTCAACGACGAGGAAGGAAAGCGCAGATCGGGCGCCGGCCGCATCCGGCTCGAGGATGCCCGGGGCGTGGCCGACAGGGGACGCCTGCCCAATCTGGCGCTGTTCAATCCGGACGATGCCCTCGATGTGTTCGGGATGCGGCCGCGTTTCCGCGCCCTGCACCAGGTGATGGCGGCGGGGGGGCAGGCTTTCGAGGCGAAACGCTTCTATCCGCAGATGCTCGACGCCGTCGCCGACGGCGCCGGCCGGATGCAGGCCCTGCCGCTCGCCCTGTCGCTGCCCGCGCTGTATTACAACAAGGCGGCCCTCGCCCGGGCCGGCCTCGATCCCGAGTCCCCGCCGACCACCTGGTGGGAAGTCCAGGAGGCCGCCGGCAAGCTGCGCGACAGCGGCGTGCACTGCCCGCTGACCAGCTCGCGCTTCGCCTGGGTGCATGTCGAAAACGTTGCCGCCCAGCACGGCGAGCCGATCGTCACGAGGAACGGCAAGACCGACCGGCTGGCGCTCAACAACCTCGTCAATGTCAAGCACATGGCGCTGTTGACCAGCTGGAAGAAAAGCCGCTACTTCAGCTATTCGGGCGCAGGGGAGGAGGGCGACGAACGCTTCGCGCGCGGCGAGTGCGCGATGCTGACCGGCGAGTCGGCGCTCTACGTGCGGCTGGCGCGGCAACGGCCCGAGTTCGAGTTCGGCGTCGCCCCGCTGCCTCATTACGACGACGTCTACGGCGTCCGGCCGACCCACGTGCTGCCCGACGGCGCCGCGCTCTGGGTGCTGGCGGCGGACCGGCGGGTCGAGCAGCAGGCGATCGCGCGCTTCGTCGCCTTCCTG
>JAGXSN010000104.1 GCA_018333815.1 Sulfuritalea sp.
CCCGCCGGTCGGGGCGCAAAGCGGTTTACCGATCGTCGGCGGCCGCCGTCGGCGGCTCGGCCAGATCGCGCAGCGAGGCATAGCGCGCGGCGCGCACGCGCCTCACCCGCTCGATGGCGTGCTCCACCGGGATGCCGAGCTGGGTGAGCGTTTCGGCGGCGATCATCAGGCTGCCCTCGAGGATCTCCGGGATCACCTCGGTGGCGCCCGCCTCCTTCAGGCGCGCCACCGCAGACTCGTCCGGAGCGCGTACGATGACCGGAATGTCCGGCCGGGTTTCCCTGACCTTGCGCACCACGTGCTCGGCCGAGTGGGTGTCCGGGTAGGCCACCACCAGGGCGCGGGCGCGGGCGAGACCCGCGGCCTGCAACACCTCGCTGCGGTCGGCGCTGCCGAACGCCAGCTTGCCGCCCGGCGCCACCGCGCGCTTGAGCTGCTGCGAATCGACGTCGAGGGCGAGGAAGGGAATGTTCTCCGCGGCGAGAAACTCGGCGATGCGGCTGCCGGTGCGGCCGTAGCCGCAGATGATCACGTGCCGATCCATGGCGAAGCCGGCGACGGCGATGTCGTGGATCGCCTTGGCCTGGTGCGCCCAGCCGCCATGGACCATGCGGCCGGTGAGACCGGCGGCGCGATTGATCAGCAGCGGTGCGACGAACATCGAGGTCAGCATGGCCGCGAGCGTAAGCTGGAAGGTGTCGGTGGCGATCAGCTCGAGTTCATGGGCGAGACCGATCAGCACCAGGCCGAACTCGCCGCCCTGCGCCAGCTGGGCGGCGGTGCGCAGGGCGATGTTGAGCGGGCTGCGCGCCGCCAGCGCGATGACCAGGACGATCAGCCCTTTCCCGGCGAGCAGCAGCATCACGGCGAGCAGCAGGCGATGCAGGTTTTCGAAGACGAAGCCGAGGTCGAGCATCATGCCGACGGTGACGAAGAACAGGCCGAGCAGAATGTCGCGGAAGGGCCGGATGTCGGCCTCGACCTGGTGCCGATAGACCGTCTCGGAAATCAGCATGCCGCCGACGAAGGCGCCGAGCGCGAGCGACAGGCCGGCCTGCGCGGTGGCGAGGGCGAGGCCGATGACCAGCGCCAGCGTGGTGAGCACGAACAGCTCTTCCGAGCGCTGGCGCGCGACGACGTCGTAGAGGCGCCGCAGCCAGCGCTGGCCGAGCCAGATCATGATCGTCATCAGGACGATGGCCTGGAGCAGGGCTATTTCGAGCGCATAGGATAGGCTGGCGCTCGCCTGCGCCAGAGCGGGAAAGAGGATCAGGCAGGGCACGACGGCGATGTCCTGGAACAGCAGCACCCCCATGGTCTGGCGGCCGGAACGCGAATGCAGCTCGAAGCGCTCCGACAGCATCTTGGCGACGATGGCGGTGGACGACATCGCGACGGCGAGACCGACGGTCAGGCCGGCGCGCCAGTCTTGGTCGGAGCCGAACCAGATCACCAGCGCGCCGGCGGCGGCGGTCAGCCCCATTTGCGCCGCGCCGAAGCCGAACACCAGTTTGCGCATCGCCTTCAGGCGCGCCAGGCTGAATTCCAGCCCGATCGAAAACATCAGGAAGACCACGCCGAATTCGGCGATCACCTCCACTTCATGGTTTTCCTCGAGAATGGCCAGGCCGTGCGGGCCGAGCAGCAGGCCCACCGCGAGATAGGCCAGCATCGCCGGGCCCTTGAGTCGGCGCGTCAGGGCCAGGGCGAGAGCGGCGCAGACGAGCAGCAGCAGGAGCAGGAAAAGGTTGCCGTGCATGGGGGCGATCATACCCGCCGCCCCGTCCATCGACGCCGAGGTACGCGGGCCGATCCGCCGGCCGTCCGGGTTCGCAAGCTGGGGCCGAGTCTGGCGTGCCGGCAAAAAAATGCGAAAATGAGCGGTCATGTATCTCGCCTTGTCCGTATTGACCCCGTTTCTCGGCGCCGCGCTGGTGGCCTGGCTCTCGCAGCGAGGTCGCGCGGCCGCCGCCTGGGGCGCCGGCGGGGTCGTGCTCCTGTCCCTGCTCTGGCTCGCGCCGTTGCTGCCGGCGGCTTTTGCGGGCGAAACCGAGATCCAGCGCCTGACCTGGATCCCCGCGGTCGGCTTCGACCTGGTCTTTCGCCTGGACGGGCTCGGCCTGTTGTTTGCGCTGATGATCCTGTGCATCGGCCTGCTGATCATCCTCTACGCCCGCTATTATCTTTCCCCGCGGGACAGTCTCGGTCGCCTGTGCGCCTATCTGCTGCTCTTCATGGGTTCGATGCTGGGCATCGTCCTGTCCGAGAACCTGATCCAGCTGCTGGTGTTCTGGGAACTGACCAGTCTTTCCTCCTTCCTGCTGATCGCCTACTGGCGCGGCAGGAAAGCGGCCCGGCGCGGCGCCCGCATGGCGCTGGCCGTCACCGGGGCGGGCGGGATGGCGCTGCTGGCCGGCTTCCTGCTGCTGGGCGAGATCGTCGGCAGTTACGAGCTGAGCGTCGTTCTGGCCAGCGGCGACCTGATCCGCGCCCATCCCCTGTACGAAACCGTACTGGTGCTGGTCCTGCTCGGCGCTTTCGCCAAATCGGCCCAGTTCCCGTTCCACTTCTGGCTGCCCCACGCGATGGCGGCGCCGACGCCGGTATCGGCCTATCTGCATTCGGCGACGATGGTCAAGGCCGGTGTGTTCCTGCTGGCCCGGCTGTTCCCGGCGCTTGCCGGTACGCCGGAATGGACCGCCATCGTCGGCGGAGTCGGCCTGGCGACGCTGATCGTCGGCGCCGTGGCCGCGCTGTTCAAGCATGACCTCAAGGGCCTGCTCGCCTATTCGACGGTCAGCCATCTCGGCCTGATCACCGCCCTGTTCGGCATCGGCACCCCGCTCGCCGCCGTGGCGGGCGTGTTTCACATCATCAATCATGCCATCTTCAAGGCCGGTCTCTTCATGTCCGCCGGCATCATCGACCACGAGTGCGGCACGCGCGACATGCGTCGCATGAACGGCCTGTGGCAAGCCATGCCCCACACGGCGGCGCTGGCCATGGTGGCCTCGGCGGCGATGGCCGGCGTGCCGTTGCTCAACGGTTTTCTGTCCAAGGAGATGTTTTTCGCCGAAGTCGCGGTGCTGGGCGGCCGGTCGGACGCGGGCTGGCTGTTGCCCGTCCTGGTGACCTTGGCCGCCATGTTCACCGTCGCCTACTCGATGCGCTTCATCATCGACGTGTTTTTCAGCGGCCCGCCCAAGGCCCTGCCGCAGACGCCGCACGAACCGCCGCGCTGGATGAGGGTTCCCGTCGAAATCCTCGTCGTCCTGTGCCTGCTGGTCGGCATTTTCCCGGCCCAGATGGTGGGGCCGCTGCTCGGCGTGGCGGCCGCGGCCGTATTGGGCGGCCCGCCGCCCGACTACAGCCTGGCGATCTGGCACGGCTTCAACCTGGCCCTGCTCATGAGCGTGGCGGCACTGATTGGCGGAGCGCTGCTCTACGCCTGGCGCGAGCCCCTGTTCGTCCTGCAGCGCCGGTTCGAGGGACTGCTCGACGCGCGGACGATTTTCGAGGCGTCGCTCGCCGCCGCGATCGCTTTCGCGACGGCGGCGATACGGCGGATCGATACCGGTTCGCTGCAGCGCCAGGCCTTCGTGCTCGTGCTGGCCGTGGTGGGCCTGGGCGCCATCGGGATGGCCGGAGCCGATGCGGCGCTGACGGGCGCCCGGCCGCTCCTGCCGATCGACGGCATGACCGCGCTCGGGTTCCTGACGCTCATCGTCGCCACCCTGGCGGCGACCGTGCTGCACCGCCGGCGTTTTCTGGCGCTGATTTACGTCGGCGTGGTCGGCCTGATCGTTTCCCTGGCCTTCGTCAGGTTTTCCGCGCCCGATCTGGCGCTCACCCAGCTTTCCGTGGAGGTGGTCACCCTGCTGCTGCTGCTGCTCGCCCTGCGCTTCCTGCCCCAGGAAACCCCGGTCGAGTCCTCGCAAGGTCGGCGCTGGCGGGACGGCATCCTGGCCGGGCTGGCCGGCGGCGGCATCGGGGCGCTGACCTGGGCGATGCTGACGCGGCCGGCCGACTCGATCGGCGGCTGGTTTCTCGAGAATAGCGTGCCCGGCGGCGGCGGCACCAACGCCGTCAACGTGATCATCGTCGACTTCCGCGCTTTCGACACCTTCGGCGAGATCGCCGTGCTCGCCATCGCGGCGCTGGGGATTTTTGCGCTGCTCGACAAGTTCGCCCCGGTCGGGCTGGAACGCGATCCCCTCGGCCATCCTTGGGATCGCGATCTTCATCCCGTGGTCATGTCCGCCTTCGCGCGCCTGCTGTTGCCGCTGGCCCTGGTCGTCTCGGTCTTCATCTTCCTGCGCGGCCACAATCTCCCCGGCGGCGGTTTCATCGCCGGCCTGATCACGGCGGTCGCGCTGATGATGCAGTACCTGGCCAACGGGGCGACCTGGGCGAACGAGCGCCTGTCCCCGCAAACCCATCCGTGGATCGTCGCCGGCCTGGGCGCCGCCGTGCTGACCGGCCTGGGCAGCGGGCTGTTCGGCTATCCCTTCCTCACCTCGACCTTCGCCTATTTCGACTGGCCGGTGGTCGGCAAATTTCCGCTCGCCACGGTGATGGTTTTCGATCTCGGCGTCTTTCTGGTCGTGGTCGGGGCCACGCTGCTGATCCAGGTCAATCTCGGCATGGTGCATCGCGCCAGCCCGGCGGAGGAGGGCAGAGGATGGAGGCCCTGATCGCCATCGCCATCGGCGCGCTGACGGGCTGCGGCGTCTACCTCCTGTTGCGCGCCCGCAGTTTCGCCGTCGTGCTGGGTCTCACCCTGCTCTCCTATGCCGTCAACCTCTTCCTGTTCGCCAGCGGCCGGCTGGTCGTCGGCAAGCCGCCGATCATCGGCACGGCCGATACGTTTGCCGACCCGCTGCCCCAGGCGCTGGTGCTCACCGCCATCGTCATCGGTTTCGCCATGACGGCCTTCGTCATCATGCTCGCCCTGCGCATGCGCGCCGACCTGGGGAACGACCACGTGGATGGCCGGGACTGAAATGAGCGCCCACCTGCCGATCCTGCCGATCCTCGCGCCTTTTCTGGCCGGACTGCTGCTCCTGGCGCTCTCCGGCCTGACGCCGGCGGTGCGCCGCGCCCTCTCCGTCGGCGCCATGGGGCTGCAGGTCGCCATTGCGCTCGCGCTTCTGGCCGCCACCAGCGGCGGGGAGATTCTCGTTTATCGCCTCGGCGACTGGCCCGCCCCCTGGGGCATCGTGCTGATGGCCGATCGCCTGTCCGCCTGGTTCGTTCTGCTGGCGACGCTGCTCGCCTTTCTGGCCCTCGTGCATGCCGGGGATGGGGCCGACCTGCGCGGCCGCCATTTCCACGAGCTGTATCAGATGCAGCTGTTCGGCATCGCCGGCGCCTTCCTCACCGGCGACCTGTTCAACCTGTTCGTCTTCTTCGAAGTCCTGCTGATTTCCTCCTACGGCCTGCTGCTGCACGGCGCTGGCGCGCAGCGCCTGCGCGCCGGCCTGCATTACGTGGTGCTGAACCTGATCGGCTCGGCGGTGTTCCTGTTCGCCGCCGGTCTGATCTACGCTTCCCTGGGCACCCTCAACATGGCCGACATCGCCCTGCGCGCGGGCCAGATGACCCCGGAAAACCTCGGGCTGGCGCGCGCCGGCGGCCTGCTGCTGTTCGCCGTGTTCGCGCTCAAGGCCGCCCTGTTGCCGCTGTTCCTCTGGTTGCCGGCCGCCTATGCCAATACCAGCGCGCCGGTGGCCGCCCTGTTTGCGATCATGACCAAGGTCGGGGCCTATGCGCTGCTGCGCGCCGATACCCTGATGTTTGGCCCCGCTTCGGGGCCGCTGGCCGGACTGTTCGAGCCCTGGTTGTTGCCGCTCGCCCTCGCCACGCTGGTGATCGCCATGCTCGGCGCCCTTGCCGCCGAAAATCTGCGTCGTCTCGCCGCCTGGCTGGTGGTCGCCTCGATCGGCATGCTGCTGACGGCCTTCGCCCTCGATGCCAACGGGATTGCCGCCGGCCTTTACTACCTGCCGCACAGCACCTTCGCCGCCGCCCTGCTGTTTTTGCTGGCTGAAGGCATCGCGCGCCGCCGTCCGGCCCGCGCCGACCTTTTTAGCCCCGATCGCGACATGCACGGATTCAGGCTGTGGGGCGGGATGTTCTTCCTCGCTGCGGTCGCCAGCGCCGGCCTGCCGCCCCTGTCCGGTTTCCTGGGCAAGTTCATGATCCTGCGCGCGGCCGGCGAACATGCGGCGCAGGCCATCGTCTGGCCCGTCATCCTGGTCGCCGCGCTGGCGGGCGTGATTGCGCTGGCGCGGGCGGGCAGCAGCCTGTTCTTCAGGACGAAAAATCTCGGCGCCGGGACGGGCCGACAGCAGGTTCGGCCCGCGGGCAGTCCGCACGAGCTGACCGCGATTGCCGGCCTGTTCCTCCTGATTCTCGCCCTCACCGTCGCCGCCGGGCCGGTGGTGGAGTTCACGCGCGCCACCGCCGCCCAGCTGGCCGATCCGATCGCCTACATTCACGCCGTGCTGGGGGGCGCGCGATGAAGCGCGACTGGCTGCCGCATCCGGTTCTCACTCCGGCTCTCGCGCTCGTCTGGCTGCTGCTCAACAACAGCTTCGCGCCGGGGCACATCGTGCTGGGATTGTTGCTGGGCTGGGCGATACCGTTGCTCACCCTGCCGTTCTGGCCCGAACGGGTGCGGATTTACTCGCTGCGCCGGCTCATCGCCTTCGCCGGGATTTTTCTCTACGACGTGCTGATCGCCAATCTGGCCGTCGCCCGGCTGATCCTCGTCGGCCCGCGCACCCTGCGGCCCGTCTTCGTCGTCGTGCCGCTCGACCTGACCAGCGACCTGGCGATCAGCCTGCTGGCCAACACCATCTGCCTCACGCCCGGCACCGTCTCGGCGCATTTGTCGGAGGATCGCCGCCAGCTGCTGGTGCATGCGCTCGACTGCGACGACCCGCAGGCCCTCGTCGCCACCATCAAGACGCGTTTTGAAGCACCGCTAAAGGAAATTCTCGAATGCTGAGCACTGCACTGACGATCGCCTTCGCCCTGGTCGGCGCCGCCTTCACCCTGTCCTTTCTGCGCCTGCTGAAGGGGCCCGACGCCACGGACCGCATCCTCGCGCTCGACACGCTCTACATCAACGCGGTCGCCCTGCTCGTCCTGCTGGGCATCCAGCTGGACAGCCCCCTGTATTTCGAGGCGGCGCTGCTCATCGCGCTGATGGGTTTCGTCGGCACCGTCGCGCTGGCGAAGTTTCTGCTGCGGGGAGACATCATCGAATGAGCCTCGCCAGCGAAATCCTTCTCTCGTTGCTCGTCGTCTCCGGCGGCGTGTTCACCTTCATCGGATCGCTGGGGCTGTGGCGGCTGCGCGATTTTTATACGCGCCTGCACGGGCCGACCAAGGCGACCACGCTCGGCGTCGGCTGCCTGCTGATCGCCTCGTCGATCCATTCCGGTCTGAGCGGGGACGGACTGAGCGTGCACGAAATTCTCGTCTCGCTGTTCCTGTTCATCACCGCGCCCGTCTCGGCCCATCTGCTCGCCAAGGCGGCGCTGCATCGCCGGCTCGAATCGCTCGCCGCCCTGCCGCACGATCCGGCTCCCCCGCCAACGCACGTCGCTTTGCCCGATCGCGCTTCGCCTTGCGGCGGGCCGCTGCGCGACGGAACCTGACCCGCGTGTCGCGGAGCCGCCTTCCGCCCGAGCCGGAGCGCCGTCGCTGGGTCGCGCTCGCCGTCGTCGTGGCGGCCTACGTCCTCTCGTTCTTCCACCGCTTCGCCCCGGCCGGCATCGCGCCGGATCTCGCCGCGAGTTTCCAGACCACCGCTGCGACGCTGGGCATCCTGGCGGCGACGTTCTTCTATGTCTACACGATCATGCAGGTGCCGACCGGCATCCTCGTCGATACCCTCGGCCCGCGCCGCGTCCTGTTCGCCGGCGGCCTGTGCCTGGCCGGCGGCAGCGTCCTGTTCGGCATGGCGCAATCTTTCGACGCGGCGCTCGTCGGCCGCACCCTGATCGGGCTGGGCGCCTCGGTCACCTTCATCGCGATGCTGAAGGTGATCGCCGTCTGGTTCGACGAACGGCATTTCGCCACCGTGGTCGGCGCCTCGATGCTGATCGGCAACCTCGGCTCGGTGCTCGCCGGCGCGCCGCTGTCGTGGCTGGCGCAGACCGCCGGCTGGCGCGACGTGTTCGTCGGCGTCGGCCTGCTCTCGCTCGCGCTGGGCGTCCTCGCCTGGCTTTTCGTGCGCGACCGACCCGCCGGCGCGGGCGGCGCCGTCCCGCCGACGTTCGACCGCACCGTCATTCTCGCCGGCATCCTGCGGGTCGTGAGGAACCGCGCCACCTGGCCCGCCGCCTGTGTCAATGCCGGTCTGTCGGGCAGCTTCTTCGCCTTCGGCGGGCTATGGGTCACGCCCTTCCTGACCCAGGGCATGGGCATGACGCGCGCCGTGGCCACCGCCCACCTCTCGCTCTACTTTGCCGGTTTCGCCCTGGGCTGCCTGCTCATCGGCGCCTTGTCCGACCGCCTGCGGCGCAGGAAGCCCGTCATCCTCGCCAGCGCCCTCGTTTACGGCGCGACCTGGCCGGTCTGGCTGGCGGGCGTCGCCCTGCCGCCGGCGGCCAGCTATGCGCTCTTCGCGCTGATGGGGCTGGTGACGGCCAGCTTCACCCTCACCTGGGCCTGCGCCAAGGAAGTCAACCCGCCACAGCTGTCGGGGATGTCGACCGCGGTGGTCAACACCTGCGGCTTCCTGACGGGCGCGCTGCTGCAGCCGGCGGTGGGCTGGATCATCGACCGGCACTGGGACGGCGCGCTCGTCGACGGCCTGCGCGCGTATGCGCCGGACGATTTTCGCGCGGGATTGTGGCTCATCGCGGTCGCCGCCTGGCTGGGCGCCCTTGCCGCGTTCTTCATCCGCGAAACGCATTGCCGCAACGTCTGGCAGGAAGACGGGAGATGACCCGGTTGTTCCCGGCCCTCGCGCAACGCCGATCTCTACGCCGAACTGTTTCCCGGTTTGGGCGAGCGGTTGCTGGCGATGGGCGCGGGCAAGCGGGAAG
Organism: Sulfuritalea sp.; assembly: GCA_018333815.1. Classification (GTDB taxonomy): domain Bacteria; phylum Pseudomonadota; class Gammaproteobacteria; order Burkholderiales; family Rhodocyclaceae; genus Sulfuricystis. The sequence goes on from JAGXSN010000104.1 coordinate 9,063, forward strand.
TGAAGGATTTTCTGCTCGGCGGGTAGCGAAATAACGCATGTCCGCTACAATGCAATCATTGCAATCATTCAAGGAGCTTCGACATGGCCACCAATCTTGTCGTCCGCAACATCGATGAATCGGTCGTGCAGGCGCTCAAACAGGCCGCCGCCGCGCATGGTCGCAGCGCCGAGGCCGAGCACCGCGAAATCCTGCGTGCCAGCCTGATGGCCAAACCGCCGCGCCGTTCGCTGGCCGACGTGCTGGCCAGCATCCCATTGGCCGGCGCTGACGAAGACTTCAACTATCGCCCCTGATCCGCCCCGTGTTTCTCATCGACACGAACGTCATCAGTGAGGCGCGCCGGGGGCCGCAAGCCAATTTTGGCGTGCGCGATTTTTTTCGCGGGGCGGATGCCGATGAAACCTTTCTGGCCGCCATCACGCTTGGCGAACTGCGGCGCGGCGTCGAAAAGGTCCATTTTCTCGGCGATGCGCCGCAAGCGCGGTTGCTGGCGCAATGGCTGGCGCGGGTCGAACAAAAATTTGCCGGCCGGGTTCTCTCTTTCGATGCCGACTGCGCGCATGTCTGGGGCCGACTCATGGCGCCCCATCCGCAGCATCCCATCGACAAACAGATCGCCGCCATCGCCCTGATTCACGATCTCACCGTCGTCACCCGCAACGCCGCCGACTTTGCCGAAACCGGCGTGAAACTGTTAAACCCGTTTTCAGCGTGAGTGATTGGAAGAACACACCATGACCCTGGTCGCCGCCGATGCCCTGTCCGACCGCATTCATCCGGTGCGCGGCCAGCGCGTCATGCTCACCTGGGTGGGCAAGAAGCCGCTTGCCCACCCGCTCGCCAACGGCTTGCACGACAAGGTCAAGCCATGAACGGCATTCTCCTTTTCGGCCACGGGGCCCGCAACCCGGAATACATCGAACCCTTCCGGCGCATTCGCGCGGCGGTGGAGCGCCTGCAGCCGGGGGTGCCGGTCGAGACCGGCTTTCTCGAACTCACCCGGCCGCCGCTCGAAGCCGCCATCGAGGCGCTGGCCCGGCGGGGCGTGACTCATGTGAAGGTGGTGCCGATCTTCTTCGCCCCCGGCCGCCATGTACTCAAGGATCTGCCAGAGTTGCTGGGCAGCGCGATGGACCGCTTCCCCGGCATCGAATTCGAGGTGGCGGAATGCGTCGGCGAGGTCGATGGCGTGATCGAGGCGATGGCGGCCCATGCCGTGGCCGGGGCTTGAAAAGAGAATATTAGTTTATACTTATAAACAATGAAAACGCTGACCTTTTCCTTCCTGATGCTGCTGGGGCTGCCCGCCTTCGCCCAGACCGCGACGCGCCTGGTCGAGATGCGCGAAGTTCCGCTCACCCTGCCTGCCGAGGCGGTGATCGAAGCGACGCGGCAGGCGGTGGTGGCCACGCAGGTGTCCGGCCGCATCGTCGCGGTGAAGGCGGAGGTCGGCCAGCGCGTGCAGGCCGGACAGGTGCTGATGCGCGTCGATGCGCGCGAGGCGGCCGAGAACGTCGCCGCCGCGCAGGCGCGGCTGGCGCAGGCCGAGGCGAATTTCACGCGCACCCAGAATCTGTTCAAACAGAAATTCGTCAGCCAGGCCGCGCTCGACCAGGCCGAGGCGGCGCTGAAATCGGCGCGGGCGCAGGCCGGCGCGGCCGCGGCGGGCGCCTCGCACGCCACGGTGACCGCGCCGATTGCCGGTATCGTCGCCCAGCGCCATGCCGAGCTGGGCGATCTGGCCATGCCGGGCAAGCCGCTGTTCACGGTGTTCGACCCCAAGGGGGTGCGCGCCGTGGCGAGCATTCCGCAGTTCCGGTTCGGGGACGTGCGCGCGGCGCAGACGGCCCGGATCGAGATCGTCGACGCGAAAGGTCGGCGCTGGCTGGACGGCGCGAAGATCGAGATCCTGCCGACCATCGACGCGCAAAGCCATACCGCCACCGCCCGCATCCGCCTGACGCAAGTCGATGGCCTCGTGCCCGGCGTGGCGGCGCGCGTCCATTTCGTCATCGGCCGGGCGCAGAAACTCACCGTGCCGCCGCAGGCGATCCTGCGCCGCGGCGAGGTCACCGCCGTGTATGTGGTGAAGGACGGCAGGCCGCAATTGCGCCAGGTGCGCCCGGGCGAGGCCGTGGCGGACGGCGAGATCGAGATCCTGGCCGGGCTGTCCGATGGCGAGACGATCCGCCTCGATCCGGTCCGGGCCGGCATCGAACTCAGACAGGCCCGATAATCCATGGGCGCCCTGGGCATCTCGGGCCGCATCGCGGCGTATTTCCTCCGCAACGCCCTGACGCCGCTCATCGCCCTCGTGGCGCTGCTGCTGGGCATCTTCGCCACGTTGATCACGCCGCGCGAGGAAGAGCCGCAGATCAACGTGACGATGGCCAACGTCTTCATTCCCTTTCCCGGCGCGACGGTGAAGGACGTCGAGAACCTCGTCGCCCTGCCGGCCCAGCGGGTGCTCTCCCGCATTGCCGGCATCGAGCATGTCTATTCGGTGGCGCGCCCCGGCATGGCGGTCGTGACCGTGCAGTTCGAGGTCGGCGAGGACCCGATCGGGGCGCTGGTGCGCCTGCACGACACGATGGACGCGCACCGCGACTGGGTTTCGCCGCACCTGGGGGTGGGGGAGCCGGTCATCAAGCCGCGCGGCATCGACGACGTGCCGATTGTCTCGCTCACCTTCTGGAGCGCCGATCCCGCCGTGTCGGGTTTCGAGCTGCAGCAGGTGTCCCGTGCGACCGAAACCGAGCTCAAGCGCATCGCCGGCACGCGCGACGTGGTCACCATCGGCGGGCCTGGGCATGTCGTGCGCGTGCTGATGGATGCCGAAAAGATGGCCGCGCGCGGCATCACCGCCCAGGATCTGAGAGCCGCCTTGCAGCTGTCGAACGCCGCCCAGCCTTCCGGCCGCCTGGTCGAGGACAACCGCGAAATCCTGATCCAGACCGGCGCCTATCTCGAAACCGCCGGAGAGGTGAAGCGCCTCGTGGTCGGCGTGTTCGACCGGAAGCCGGTGTTCATGGAGGATGTCGCCCAGGTGGTCGATGGCCCGGATCAGCCTGCGCGCTATGTCTGGCATGGGGATCGACAGGGCGAGCGCCCGGCCGTTACGCTGGCGGTGTCGAAAAAACCGGGCGTCAATGCCGCCGACGTGGCGCAAGGCGTGATCGACCGCATGACAAGCCTGCGGGGCGCCGTGATCCCGGCAAGCGTGGAGTTCACCGTGACGCGCAACTACGGGCAGACGGCCACCGAAAAGGCGCAGACCCTGATCGGCAAGCTCTTCTTCGCCACCGCCTTCGTCGTGTTGCTGGTGCTGTTCGCCCTGGGGCGGCGTGAGGCCGTCATCGTCGGCGTGGCGGTGGCGCTGACGCTCGCCGCGACCCTGTTCGCCTCCTGGGCCTGGGGCTTCACCCTCAATCGCGTCTCCTTGTTCGCCCTCATTTTCAGCATCGGCATCCTGGTCGACGACGCCATCGTGGTGGTGGAGAACATCCATCGCTGGCACATCCTCCATCCCGAAAAGACGTTGCGGGAAATCATCCCCGGCGCGGTCGACGAGGTCGGCGGGCCGACCATCCTGGCCACCTTCACGGTGATCGCCGCGCTGTTGCCGATGGCCTTCGTTTCCGGCCTGATGGGGCCCTACATGAGCCCGATCCCGATCAATGCCTCGATGGGCATGTTCCTCTCGCTGGCGATCGCCTTCGTCGTCACCCCCTGGCTGGCGCTGAAGCTGATGAAGCCGGCGGTCGGCGGCCACCACGGGCCGGATGCGACGACCCGCAGGCTCGAGGCCTTGTTCCGCCGCATCATGACGCCCCTGCTCGATGCGCGCACGGGCAGGTCGGCCCGCCGCAAGCTGTGGATCGGCATCGTCGCCACGATCCTCGCCTCGATGTCGCTGGGGTATTTCAAGCTCGTCGTGCTGAAAATGCTGCCCTTCGACAACAAGAACGAGTTCCAGGTCGTCCTCGACATGCCGGTCGGCACGCCGGTCGAGGAAACCGCGCGCGTGCTGCGCGCAATGGCCGCCGAGCTCGCCGACGTGCCCGAGGTCAAGAATTACCAGGCCTATGCGGGCACGGCCGCCCCGATCAACTTCAACGGCCTGGTGCGCCAGTACTACCTGCGCGCGAGCCCCGAGCTGGGCGACCTCCAGGTCAATCTGGTGGACAAGGGAGAGCGCGAGCGCCAGAGTCACGCGATCGCCGTTGCCGTCCGCGACCGGCTGATGGCGGTGGCGCGCGCCAACGGCGGCAACGCCAAGGTGGTCGAGGTTCCGCCCGGCCCGCCGGTGCTGTCCCCGATCGTCGCGGAGGTCTATGGCCCCGACTATGCGGGCCAGATCGAGGTCGCCCGGCAAGTGCGCGCGGCCTTCGAGGGCACGGCCGACATCCTCGGCGTGGACGACAGCGTGGATGAGGCGGCCGGCAAGATCGTCCTCGAAGTCAACCAGGCCAAGGCCGCGCTGCTGGGCGTGGCGCAGCAGGACATCGTCGAAACGGTGCGTCTGGGCCTGTCGGGCGAGGACGTGATCCCGCTCTTCGGCGGCGAGGCGAAGTATGAGATCCCGGTGCGCATCACCCTGCCGGCCGAGCAGCAGTCCAGCCTCGATGCCCTGCTCGCCCTCAAGGTGCGCGCCCTGCCGTCGCACGGCGGCGGACTGGTGCCCGTTGCGGCCCTGGTCGAGGCCAAGCCGGCGCAGCGCGAGCAGGTCGTCTATCATAAAAACCTGCTGCCGGTCGTGTATGTCGTCGGCGACATGGGCGGAGTGCTCGACTCGCCGCTCTACGGCATGTTCGAGATTCGCGCCAAGCTGAAAGATCTCGAACTGGCGCAGGGCGGCATGCTGGGCGAATACTTCATCCGCCAGCCGCAGGATCCCTACGCCGGCTACGCGATCAAGTGGGACGGCGAGTGGCAGGTGACCTACGAGACCTTCCGCGACATGGGCGCGGCGTATGCGGTGGGGCTGATCCTCATCTATCTGCTCGTCGTCGCGCAATTCAAGAGCTATCTCGTGCCGCTCGTCATCATGGCGCCGATCCCGTTCACCGTCATCGGCGTGATGCCGGGCCATGCCCTCTTCGGCGCGCAATTCACCGCCACCTCGATGATCGGCATGATCGCGCTGGCCGGCATCATCGTCAGGAATTCCATCCTGCTGGTCGACTTCATCAACCAGCAGCTGGCCGCGGGGGTGGATTTCGCCGAGGCCGTGATCCAGTCCGCCGCCATCCGCGCCAAGCCGATCGCCCTGACCGGGCTCGCCGCCATGCTCGGCGCGCTCTTCATTCTCGACGACCCGATCTTCTCGGGCCTGGCGATTGCGCTGATCTTCGGCATCCTCGTCGCCACGCTGCTCACGCTGGTGGTGATCCCCGTTCTCTATTACGCGGCCTTCAAGAACCGCTTTCAACCTCAAGGAATAGCGCCATGACCATCAACCGCATCGTCCGCATCGTCGCCGGATTTTTCATCCTGCTCTCGCTCGCTCTGGCGCATTTCGCCGGCCAGGCTGATCTGTCACGGGTGAGCTGGCTGTGGTTCACCCTTTTCGTCGGCGCCAATCTGTTCCAGAGCGGTTTCACCACCTTCTGCCCGCTCGACATGATCCTGAAGAAGCTGGGCGTGCCGGAAACCTCCGGCGACTGCAAGGGCGGCGGCCACCGCTGAGTTCCGCTCCCCCGCCGCGGCGGGGTATGATCCGCGCGCCGCGAACCGGTTCACCACTCGCTCGAAGGAGACCATAATGACAAGCACATGCTATCAACGCGCCGTTGCGCTGATCGACGCCGCCAACGCGGAAGACCCGCGCATGGACAGCGCGGACGGCAAGCCCGTCCCGCGCGAACTGCTTTACGGGCAGCGCATGACCGAGATGATCGAGCGCTTCGCCCCCGGGGCCGACGAAGTGCAGAAGATCTCCGTGCGCGGCCAGCACATCCAGCGCTGGAAGACGCCGCGCGACAGCTATCCGATGACGCGCGAGGGTTACCTGCAATGGCGCACCGGCCTCTACAAGTTCCATGCCGAGACCGTTGGCCGCCTGATGCAGGAAGCCGGCTACGACAGCGTTGGCGTCGAGCGCGCGAAACAGGCGGTCGGCAAGCGCGGACTCAAGGTCAACCCGGACACGCAGCTGCTCGAGGATGTCACCGACCTGGTCTTCATCGAGCACTACATGCTCGAGTTCGCCGGCCAGAAGCCGGACTACAGCGAGGAGAAGTGGCTCGAGATCATCCGCAAGACCTGGAAGAAGATGTCGCCGCGCGCCCACGAGTTCGCCCTGTCGGGCAAGCTGAAGCTGCCGGCGCCGCTGGCGCCGCTGATCACCCGGGCGGTGACCGGCGCCTGAGCAGGGCGGCCCGATCCGCTTCCGCTTCGCCAAGAATCGGCGCTGGCGGGACGGCGGCTACCCGGTCGCGGCGGGGGGCTTCGCCTCGTCGGCGGACGCGGCCGGCCGGCGGCTGGCCAGCACCTTGTCGACCCGCTTGCCGTCGAGGTCGACGACCTCCAGGGTCCAGTCCTCCCAGGTGGCGAGATCCCCCGTTTGCGGCAGCCGGCCCAGCAGCCACATCATCAGGCCGCTGAGCGTGTTGTAGCGCCCCTTGTTTTCCTCGGGAACGGCTTTCAGCTCGAGCCGGTCCTTCAGTTCGGGCACCGGGATGAGGCCGTCGAGCAGCCAGGAACCGTCCGCCCGCTGCACCGCCCAGGCATCCTCCTGGTTGCGCGGCTTGAACTCGCCGGTGACCGCCTCGAGCACGTCCTGCAGGGTGACCAGGCCCAGCACTTCGCCGTATTCGTCCACCACCAGCACCATCTGGGTGTTGGAGGCGCGGAAATGGTCGAGCAGATCCATGCCGGTCAGGGTTTCCGGGACGAACACCGCCGGCTGCAGGTGGGCGGCAAGCTTGAGCCCGCCGCCGCGCAGCTGCTGGTTGAGCAGCTGTCTCGCGTTGATGAAGCCGAGCACCTCGTGCAGTCCGCCGCGACACACCGGAAAGCGCGAATGCTCCGAGTCGGCGATGAGCTTCAGGTTCTCTTCGAGCGGACGGTCGAGGTCCAGATAGGTGATGTCGGCGCGCGGAATCATCAGCGAGCCGATCTGCCGGTCGTCGAGGCGGAAAACGTTGCGCACCATCTCGCGCTCCTGTTCCTCGATCACCCCGGCTTCGGAGCCTTCGGCGATCAGCGCGTGAATTTCCTCTGCCGTGACGCCCTGACCGGACGGTTCGCGCTGGCCCAACAGGTGCAGCAGGGTGTCGGTGGAGAAGGTCAGGAGACGCACGAAGGGTCGGGTGATCAGCGCCAGCAGACGCATCGGCCGCGCCACCAGGCGCGCGATGCTCTCGGGATGGAACTGGCCGATGCGCTTGGGCACCAGTTCGCCGATGACGATCGATACATAGGTGATGACCACCACCACCAGGGCGGTGGAGCCGATGCTGGCGACCTCGTTGTCTATGCCGAGACCCTCCATCCAGCGGGACAGGGGCTCGGCCAGCACGGCCTCGCCGACGATGCCGTTGAGGATGCCGATCGAGGTGATGCCGATCTGGATGGTGGACAGGAAACGCGTCGGTTCGTCATGCAGCTGGATCGCCACGGCCGAAGCGGCGTCGCCGTCCTCCGCGAGGCGGGCGAGCCGGGCGCGGCGCGCGGTGACCAGCGCGATCTCCGACATGGCCAGGACGCCGTTGAGAAGAATCAGGACGATCAGGAAAAGGATTTCCATGGGGCGGGAGGCGAAAGATGAAAGCCGGGATTATGTCAGAGCCGATTCTGCAACCGGCCTATTTGAGGTTGAACATCGCCTTCGTCTCCGTCTTGCCCGGCAGCGCGAGGGCAACGGCGGCGCGCACGCCGACGCCGACCTTGAAGCTGCCCCGGGCTTCCATGCGGTTGTCGCCCGCCGGCAGCAGTTCGGCGACCACCTTGCCGCTCCCGCCGTAGAGCGTCGCCGTGCCCCTGGCGCCGGCGGTGGCCACCGGCTTGTCGTGGTCGCTGACATGCAGGATCAAGGCATCGGCGCGGGCCACGAGTTCCAGGGTCAGCTGGCCCGCATCGCGCACGATGCCGCCGTGCTTCGGGCTGTGGTCGTGACCGGGGCCGGCGCTCGCAGGCAGGGCGGCAAGGGCCAAGGTGGCGATCAGGACGGTCAGGGCGGTTTTCATGGTTTTCTCTCCAGGGTGAGTTGGTCCGATTGCGCAGCGTCGTGGCGCCGATGCAGGGGGCTGTCGATTGCCCGCGTCGCTGCGCCGAAACGCAGATACAGGGCCGGCACCACGATCATGTTGAGCAGGGTCGAGCTGGCCAGGCCGCAGAGGATGACGATGGCCATCGGCGACTGGATCTCGCTGCCGGGTTCCCCGCCCGCCAGGGCGAGCGGGATCAGGGCGAGTCCGGTGGCGAGCGCGGTCATCAGGATCGGCGCCAGGCGCTCTTCCGCGCCGCGCCGCACGGCGGTGAAGGCGTTCGTCACGCCCTCGTGCTCGACCAGCTGATGGATGTGCGCGATCATCATCACGCCGTTGCGCGTGGCGATGCCGAACAGCGTGATGAAGCCGATGATCGAGGCCAGCGAAAGCACCCCGCCGGCAATGAAGACGCCGGCGACGCCGCCGATGACGGCGAGCGGCAGGTTGAGCATCACCAGCAGCGCATCGCGCGCGCTGCGGAAGGCGACGAACAGCAGCAGGAAGATGCCGGCGGTGACTGCCGCGCCGAGCAGCGCCAGCGTCTGCTGCGCCTCTTCCGCGCTCTCGAACTGGCCGCCGTATTCGATATGGTAGCCCGGCGGCAGCGTCACGCCGGCGCCGATCCCGGCGCGGATGTCCTCCACCACGCTGGCCAGGTCGCGGCCGGCGACGTTGGCCATCACCACCATCTTGCGCTGCACGTTCTCGCGGCTGATGAAGTAGGGCGCACGATCATTGCGGATTTCGGCGAGGGCGGCGAGCGGCAGGCGCGCGCCGGTCGGCGTGGTGATCGGCGTGGCGCGGATGGCGTCGAGGCTGGCGCGCACCGCCGGGTCGAAACGCACCACCAGGTCGAAGTTCGCCTGGCCCTGCTGGATGCGCGTCGCCGCGACGCCGGTGAAGGCCGCTTCGACCGTTTCCGCCACCTCGCGCACCGACAGGCCGTGGCGCGCCAGCGCGTCGCGCTTGAAGCGCAGCGTCAGGAAGGGAATGTCGCCCTGCTGCTCGTCCGTGACGTCGACCGCGCCCGGCACCTCCTGCACGACGGACTTCACCGTGGCGGTGAGCCGGCGCAGTTCGTCGAGGTCGGGGCCGAAGATCTTCACCGCGATGTTGGAGCGGCTGCCCGAGAGCATGTGGTCGATGCGGTGCGAGATCGGTTGGCCGATGACGATCTGCGTACCGGGCACGGCGGCGAGATCCGCGCGCAGCGCGGCGAGGAAGTCCGCCTTGCGGCGTTCGCCCATCTTGAGCGTGACTTCGATCTCCGAGGCCGACACGTCCATCGCATGCGGATCGCCCTCGGCGCGACCGGTGCGGCGCGCCGTCGCGACCACTTCCGGATGGGAAAGCAGGATCTGTTCGACCCTCTGGCCGAGCCGGTCGGACTCTTCCAGCGCGGTGCCGGGCAGCGTCGCCATCCCGATGGTGAGCGTGCCCTCGTTGAAGTCGGGCA